>CBINGT010000280.1:0-5319 GCA_966250245.1 uncultured Anaerolineae bacterium | reverse complement strand
CATCGGCACTGGCTTTATCGGCAACATCCACGCGGGCGCCCTACGTCACGTGCCGGAAGCGGAAGTCGTCGCGGTCGCCAGCAAGACGCCCGGCAAGGCGCGCGCCTTCGCCGACGAGAGGGGCATTCCCGACGCGTACGAGAACTACGAGGAAATCCTCAAGCGCGACGACATCGACGCGATCACGGTCGCGGTGCCGAACTATCTGCACGAGGAAGTGGTCACGGCGGCGGCGCAGGCGGGCAAGCACATCATGTGCGAAAAGCCGTTCGCGCGCAGCCTGCCCGAAGCCGAGCGGATGCTCGCCGCGGTCAAGGCGGCGAGCGTCAAGCTGGTGTACGGCGAAATGCTGTGCTTCGCGCCGAAGTACGTCCGCGCCAAGCGACTGGTCGAGGAAGGCGCGCTCGGCAAGGTGTTCCTCGTCAAGCAGAGCGAAGAGCACGACGGCCCGCACTCGCCCTGGTTCTGGGACGTCAACCTGTCGGGCGGCGGCGTGCTGCTCGACATGGGCTGCCACAGCATCGAGTTCGCGCGCTGGATCCTGGATCGCCCGGCTGTCAAGAGCGTGCAGGCTTCACTGGGCCGCTACGTCCATCACGACCGGACGCAGGGCGAAGATCACAGCATCGTGGTGATCGAGTTCGAGAACGGCGCGATCGGCGTGGCGGAGAATAGCTGGGCGAAGACCGGCGGAGTCGACGACCGCTGCGAGATCTACGGCAGCCACGGAAACACCAGCGCAGACCTGATCCGCGGGAACGCGCTCAGGACGCACAGCAAGACCGGCTATGGTTACGCGGTCGAGAAGGCAGACACGACCATCGGCTGGACGTTCACCGGATTCGAGGAAGAGTGGAACTACGGCTTCCCGCAGGAGATGCAGCACTTCGTCAACGTGGTGCTCGGCAAAGAAGAGCCGATCGAAACCGGTGAGGACGGGATCGAAGTCCTCAAGATCATCTATGCGGCGTACCAGTCCGCGGGCGAGGGACGCCGGATCGAGTGGCCGTACGAGCCGCCTCAGGTGGATAAACCCATCGATCTGTGGCTGAACGCTCGCTAACAGCGTGTCACCCCACACGTCAGCGGGGCGCAGGCGCGTCAGGCGTCTGCGCCCCGCTTTGTTGACACTGTCATCCAAATTCGCTTACGTTCTACATAGCCCGTACCGTTTAGCCCACCCAAACACTCTCGACCTGCATAGTGAAAGGATAAATGGTATGGAAGGCATTCGTGTAATTCCAACTCGCGTCCACGGCATTCTGGACTATCTCGGCGGCCTTGCCCTGATTCTGGCGCCGAACATCTTCGGCTTCACAGAGAATGACGATGCCACGTGGGTTGCCCGGATCATCGGTATCGCGCTCATCGTCTTGGCGCTGCTCACGCGTTATGAATTAGGCGTGCTCAAGGTGCTGCCGATGTCGCTTCACCTGTGGATCGACGTGCTCGCGTCGATCTTCCTGGCCGCTTCGCCGTTCCTGCTCGGCTTCTCGGACGAGGACGCGAATGTGTGGGTTCCGCATGTGGTGGTCGGGTTGTTGTATCTCGTCATCTCGCTGATGACCGAGACTGTCCCACGAGGGGATCGCGAGGAATTTGCCTCGCCCCGCATGCCGCGCTAATTCCCCCGCCAGAAGGCGCCAAAACGCCGGAGAGCGCACCCACCTCTCCGGCGTTTTCATGGCTGGCTGACGGCCTAGCGGAAGCGCAGCTCCGGAATGCCGGGCACGTAATAATGCGTCAGGCGTTCGTAGTACTCGAGCGAATGCTCCGGCTGCTCATACTCCGGCGGGATCGGCAGGCGCGAGAAACGCTGGAAGTACAGCAAGCAGGCGTCCCGCCACCAGCGCGCCTCTTTCTCCTGGATGCGCAGCAGCGCGCGAACATGCTCCGCACGCGCCGGATCGACGTACTCCGCCAGCTCATTCCACGTGCGCTGCATCGCGCGCACCGCCTCGACGCCCCGGTTGTAGCGGAAGCACAGCTCGTCCCACAGCGTCCGGCCGGATTTCATCACATGCTGCCAGGGGACGTGATGGAACCACAGCAGAAGCTCGTCGGGGCACGTCTCGACGCTAGCGACCAGATCGCGGAACGGCGGGCAATACTGGCTGACGGCGTTGCTGCCCGTCGCGGTCCGGTCGAACCCGATCCCGCGCTCGTCCGCCCGGTGATAATAGAGCGAGGTCCAATCCGCGCGCCCATCCGTCTGCGAGAGTCCGACCCAGGGGCCGGGGCCGTAATGGTGGTCGCGCGCCATGATGTGATGCAGGCCAAGCGGCGTCATGTAGTCCACAACCGCCTCACGCGAGGCAATCATCATGCCGGTGGCGCGCTCAACAAAGCGATCGTCGTTGCTAAACGTCATGCGCAGCCATTCATCCGCGATCTGCTCGGATGACAGGCGGTGATCCCACGCCAGCCGCCCAAAAGCGTACCAGTTCGCCGCGCCGAACGGATGCCCGCACCAGTTGCGGTCTGTCCCGATATTCGACACGCCCGCCATGCCGGAAATCGCGTGTCCGTCCAGGCTGCCGTCGACCACGTGCGCCACCAGCGAGCCGGGCCCGGCGCAGCCAGTATCTGCGTCGAGTGTCTCCTTGAACAGCGGGGCGAGATAGACCAGGTGCGTCGCGTGGCCGAGGTATTCCTGCGTGATCTGTACCTCAAGCATCAGCGGCGTGCGCGGCATCGCGCCGAACAGCGGGTGATACGGCTCGCGCGGCTGGAAGTCGATCGCGCCGTTTTTCACCTGCAGCAACACATTCGGCCGGAATAGCCCGTCCTGCGGAGCCAGTTCCGCATAAGCCTGCTTGTGGCGGTCGTCCGGCTCCTTGTCGTCGTACACGAACGCCCGCCAGATCACGACGCCTCCGTGTGGCGCGAGCGCATCCGCCAGCAGGTTCGCGCCGTCGGCGTGCGAGCGCCCGTAGTCGTGCGGGCCGGGCTGCCCTTCGGAGTTCGCCTTGACCAGAAAGCCGCCGAAATCGGGGATATATGAGTAGATTTCGTCCGCCTTAGCGCGCCACCACGCGATCACACCCGGATCGAGCGGATCGGCTGTGGGCAGGCCGCCGATCTCGATCGGCGCGCTGAAACGGGCGGTCAGGAAGACGCGGATGCCATACGGGCGAAAGACATCCGCCAGCGCCGCGACCTTCGCCAGATATTGCGGCGTCAGAATCAGGGCGTTCGCGTTGACGTTGGTCAGCGAGGCGGCGTTGATCCCGATCGAGGCGCAGGCGCGCGCATAGTCGGTGTAGCGCGGGTCGAGGTAGTCCGGCAGCTTGTGCCAGTCCCACAGCGAAAACCCGGCATAGCCGCGCTCAACCGTCCGGTCGAGGTTGTCCCAGTGGTTGAGCATGCGCAGCCTGATCCTCGGCGCGCTGACCACATGCAGATCGCTCAGCGGCCGGTGCGTCTGAAGCAGGCGCAGGAACGCGAAGACGCCGTACAGCACGCCGGTGTCCGTGTTCGCCGCGATGACGATGCAATCCTGCCTGGCGCTGCGCGTGCGCGCCAGCACATAACCCTCGTCCCCGGCGGCTGCGAGGTCCGCGCCCAGGTCGAGCGCAGCGATCAGCGGGGAGCTGGCAGGCGTACCAGCGATCAGCGCGCCATCCCCCTGCACCTCATCCACCAGGGAAACGGGCTGCTCCAGCAGGCATGGCAGCGCCCGCGCCAGCTCATCGCGCGCCGCCTGCAGGGTGCGCGAATCCCCCGGCACGACGGCGTGCGTCAGCGCGGCCCGATACGCCGCGAGGCGCGCTTCGTCCGCAACCGGCACGTAACGAAGCCAAAGCTCATAACCGTCTTCCGAGTTTTGCTTGCAGGTGAGCGTGGTCATGTGGGCACCTGTAACGTTTGGCGAGAACCAGCATAGTACATCAATCAGCCACTGCGCAACCACCCGTCGGACCGAGGTACGGTGTGCAGCGTAGCCAATCATCGCTATAACCGATGGAAATGACACTGCTTGCAATCGCTCGCATGGACGAAAAGGGAAACCAACCGGTGCGCGTATTGAGCATCGTGTTCATTCTCCTGTTCGCGGGCGCGCTGACCGCACACGCATCGTCGCCGTGAACGCGACGGTTGTGAGCGGACCGGTGTTCATCGGCAGTGACCGCATCACCGACCGGGATAGCCGGGTCGCGCCCCCGCCGCCCCCACCGCAGCCGCGTGGGAGCGGGCGCGGCTTCATTTCGGCGCATTCAGGGCGCGGCAGCTAAGCCATCTGGTCAATCGCACATCCTCGCGTCGGGCTGCCCTGCCACAAAGGGTAGCCCGGCGCCAGTCTTGCGCGGGAGCGGGTTATGGGACTGAGCCTGAGGCTGAACCCTCGCGCGATCGCGACGGCGCTCGCCGTAATTGCCGTCCTGCTGGCGCTGCAAAGCCTCTTCGCCGAATTCCTGCTATCCAGTGTCCTGCACTTCGATTTCGACAAGGCTCCGGCGGCGCTGCTCGACGTGCTGAGCGTCAACGTCGAGGAGAGCATCCCCACCTGGTTCAGCACGATCAACCTGTTTGTGGCGGCGTGCCTGCTGGCGTGGATCGCGCTGCTCAAGCACACCAGCGGCGAGCCGTTCCGTGCGCACTGGGCCGGGCTGGCGCTGATCTTCCTCTACCTCTCGGCGGACGAGGGTGCGGCGATCCACGAGACGGCGTCCGGCCCGATGAAGGACGCCTTCGACACGTCCGGCTTTTTGGAGTTCGGCTGGCTGCTGGTGGGCATCCCGGTTGTCATCGTGTTCGCGCTGATGTACCTCCGCTTCTGGCTGCGCCTGCCGGAACCCACGCGCCGCCTGTTCGCCATCGCGGGCGCGCTCTACATCGGCGGCGCGGTGATCATCGAGTCGATTAGCGGAAACTTCTATTCGCAGGACGAAGGCGTCAGCTTCCGCTATCTGGCCGTGGCAACAGTCGAGGAACTGTGCGAGATGCTCGGCGTGGTCGTCCTGCTCTATGCGCTGCTCGACTATCTAGCGCGACGCGATGCCCGTTTCGCGTTCTACACCGCCGACGTGCCCGCCGGGTTTGAGTCGCCCCGGCTGCGCTGGCCGCTGCCACGGCGCGGCGCGCTGACCGCGCTGGTCGCCTTGCTGCTGGTGTTCAACGTCGGGCTGCTAGTCTGGACGCTTACCCAGCGTGCCGAGCCGGAGTCCGCTGAGGCCGCCGCGCCGTACCATTTCTATATCGCTGTGGAAGAACTGGCAGGCGAAGGCGTGGCGATCGCACACTTCAGCGGATTGTTCGAACCAGCCAATGCGGACGCGCAGCGCACGGTCAGCGCGCTGATGTCGGGCTTTCCGGCGG
>CBINGT010000279.1:0-5326 GCA_966250245.1 uncultured Anaerolineae bacterium | reverse complement strand
CACGACTGCCTGAACGACCGTCCCGGTTAGCTCCGGCGGGTAGAGGTTGAGCAGGTCCATCAGGTCGATGATGCGCTCGATGCCCAGGCTGGAGCCGGTGGTGGGCAGGCTGTGCTTGCGGAACATGCCGATCAGCTCGTCGTAGCGCCCGCCGCCGGTCACGCTGCCGAGGTTGTCCGGCTTGGTGATGTACGTCTCATAGACTGGACCGGTGTAGTAACCCAGGCCGCGCACCATCGCCAGGTCGACCGTGTATCGCTCGTCGGAGACGCCCATCGCCGCCAGATACTCGATGATCTGCTCAAGCTCGGCGATACCCTCAATCGCGATCGGGATGTCCTTGAGCTGCGCGCGCACCTGGTCGAGCGCTTCCAGCCCGCCCTCGCGCAGCGCCAGCAGATCGGTCATCCGCCCGATCACATCGTCTTCGATCCCGCTGGACACCAGCTCGCGCCGCACGCCGTCCAGCCCAATCTTGTCGAGCTTGTCGATGCTGCGATACAGGTCGCCAAGCTGCGAGTCCGGCACGCCCGCGTAAATGCCGATCCCGGTTAGGATTTTCCGGTTGTTGATGTGCACGGTGAAATCGCGGAAGCCGAGCCGGTCCAGCGCCGTCACTAGCAGGTTGATCACCTCGGCGTCGGCAGCCATGCTCTCGATCCCGACGATGTCCACGTCGCACTGCACAAATTCGCGATAGCGCCCCTTTTGCGGGCGGTCGCCTCGCCAGACCGGCGCGATGTGGTAGCGGCGGAAGGGCATGGAGAGGTCATGCTCGTGCATGGCGAAATACCGCGCGAGCGGCACGGTCAGATCGTAGCGTAGCGCAAGCTCTTCTTTGCCGCCGGGGTGCTGCGCATGGAAGATGAGCTTGTCGGCTTCCTCGCCGCTTTTGCCGAGCAGTGTTTCGAGCATTTCAAGCGTGGGCGTGTAAATCGGCTCGAAGCCGAAGGAGTGGAACACATCCTTCACCACGCCAAACACGTACTCGCGCTTGAGCACCTCGCCGGGCAAAAAGTCGCGCATGCCTTTCGGCAGCCGGGGTTCGATCTTAGCCATGCCTGCCTTCTCCATCTTGCCTGCTGAGCCAGGTTGAGACACAAAAAAAGCGGGACGACCGGCGCCCACGCTTTCCACACGCACGCGTCGTCTAACCGTTAACGAAGACGAAAATGAAAATGATGAACCGCGCGACGCATGAAACATTCCCCTCGTTTTTGCGTTCTTTCAAGTATAGACACGATGTCTGGGGATGTAAAGCGCGTCCCTCGCCCGGCAAGCGCTCGCCTGCTTGCCAGAACGCGGGCTCGCACCTACAATCTGCGACTTATCGGAATGAAGGGGTTTGTTGGTATGCCGATCACTGTTGAACCTTTGGCTCAGTCGAATGGTGCCGAACCGGTCCTGGTCTACCGATTCAGCGGGCGTGTCACCCTGGCCGATCTCGAAAACCTGCGCGCGCAGGAAGCGCCTTTTTTCAGCGAGCTCGCGCCCAGCGAATGCCTCAAGATTATGCTCGACTTCAGCGAGCTATACACCATCCCGGCGGAGTTGTTTGCCCCGCTCCAGCACACGCGGCTGGTCCGCGACCGGCGGGTGTGCATCGTGAGCGTGGTGGGCGCGAACCCCTATCTGCGCGCGCTGGCGATAAGCCTCGGCCTGATCGCCGCGCGGCACAATTTTGTGTTCTCCGCCACGCGCGAGGACGCCTTGCAGACGCTGCAAAGGTATCCGACCGCGAACTGCGCCTGATGCCGCCTAACCCTTCCAATCGCTGGCGGTGAGCGCGTAATACAGCATGTCCGCCAGCTCCCCTTCTGAATCCCGCATATAGTTACGCAACCGCCCCTCGTACTTGTACCCCGCTCGCTCCGCGACAGCGGCGCTACGCGTGTTCAGCGCGTTCATACGGATCTCCACCCGCTGCGCGCCAAGCACGTCGAACGCGAAGCGCGTCTGCGCCAGCACCGCTTCGGTCATATAGCCATGGCCCGTCAGGCTGGTCCGCATCCAGTAGCCGATCTCGAAATAGGGCACGTCCCAGTCCCGGCACATCAGCCCGGTGCCGCCGACAAACAGGCCATCCGATTTGCGGAAGATGATCAGGGGCAGGCTCTCGCGCGTAATCCATTGCGCCGCCATGCGCCGATAGGCTTCCTCGGTGTCTTCGGGCGCGGGAAGCGGGTTCGCCCACGGCATCCACCGCTTCAGTTCGGCGTGGGACTCGCGGATCGCCTAGTTCGCCACCGCGCCATCGCCTGGACGCGGCGGCCGCAGGATCAACCGCTCCGTCTCAAGCTGATCGGGAAAATCGAGCAAGATCGGTTTGGGTTTTGCCTCGGCGGACATCGCGTGTTCCTTTCCCGGTTCCCTTAAAGCGCGTGGATGGCATCCAGCAGCGCGCCGTTGCGTACCACCTGCGTCAGCGCGTCGATATAGGGCACGAGCGGCACATCCCGCGTGATCATCCGCAGCGGCACGCCCGGCGCGATCTCCACCGCCCGCAGCGCGTCCATCGCCGCCGCCGTCCCGCGCCCCAGCCGCAGATCCGGCTCCGCCGCGCGCCGCAGCTCGACCGCCTGGAACGCGCACAGCAACTCGATCGCGACCACGGTCTGCGCGTGCGCGACGATCTGCGCTGCCTGCCGCGCCGCGATGGTGCTCATGCTGACATGATCCTCGCGGTTGGCGCTGCTGGGGATGCTGTCCACGCTGGCCGGATGCGCCAGCACCTTGCTTTCGCTGACCAGCGCGGCGGCGGTGTACTGCGCCAGCATCAGGCCGTTGCTCAGCCCTTCTTCGCCCGGCGGATCGACGATCAGGAACGGCGGCAGGCCACGGTTGAGGCGCGCATCGGTCAGCATGAAGATCCGCCGCTCGGAGATGCTCGCCAGGTCCGCCAGCGCGATCTTCAGGAAGTCCAGCGCATAGCCGACCGGTGCACCGTGAAAGTTCCCGCCAGACACCGCTTTGTTGAGACGCGGCAGGTGCAGGGGGCCATCCTCATCCACGAAGATCAGCGGGTTGTCGGTCACGGCGTTGATCTCGCGTTCCAGCACGCCTCGCACATACTCCAGCGTGTCCAGGCACGCGCCCATCACGACCGGCGCCGCGCGCAGGCTGTACGGGTCCTGCGGCGGACCTTCCGCCGGGTCCAGGTCGCGATCCGCATCGCCGCGCACGAAGGTGCTGCCCCTTAGCAGGTCGTAGACAAACGCCGCGACCCGCCGCTGTCCGTCATGCCCGCGAACGGCGTGCAAATGTGGCAGCAGCGCGTCACGGTAGCCGCGCAACGCTTCGAGCGACAGCGCCAGCGCGATTTCAGCGTTCGCTAGCGCGTGGAATGCATCGTGCCAAGCCAGCACGCCGATCCCTGCGCTCGCAGCCGTCCCATTTATCAGCGCGACGCCTTCCTTCGCGCCGATCGCCACGCGCGGGATGCCCGCCGCCGCCATCGCCTCGGCCCCGTCGAGCAGCGCGCCGCGCCAATACGCCTGACCGTTAGCGGCGGGGTGCGGCGCTTCCCCCGGCGCGGGCGCGCTCAGCACCAGCGCCAGGTGCGCCAGCGGCGCCAGATCGCCCGACGCACCGAGCGATCCCTGGCTGGGCATAGCGGGGATCACGCCGCGATTCAACATCTCGACCAGCGTATTGATCACCTCGCGTCGCACGCCGCTGTAGCCCTGCGCCAGCGTGTGCGCGCGAATCAGCAGCGTGGCGCGCGCCGCGTCGGCGGGCAGGTGCGGCCCCACGCCGACCGCATGACTCAGTAGCAGGTTGCGGCTGAGCTGCGCGGCTTCCTCGCGGCGGCGGAACACGGCCCGCCCGGCGTTGTCGCCAAAGCCCGTATTCACGCCGTAGATCACCAGCGGGGCGCGGCCCTCGCTGGCGGCGGCTTCGATCTCGTCCAGCGCCTCGCGGACCCACGCCGCGCTCCGTTCAACGCGCGCCGCATGAGGCGCTCTGGCGCCGTTCGCCGGAACGTCGGGCAGCGGCTCGACCGGGCGCTCCTTGCGTGCGACCTGCACCACCTCGGGAATCGTCAAATCGTGCTGGCCTAACGCCAGGGGATGAATGTGGTTGTGGGACAAAGTCTTTTTCCCTCGCATAAGCTTTCTATCGCAGGGCGAAAAAACGCCGTCCGCACAGCCGGATGGCGCCCGTTTCGCCCGCCGTAGTGGCGTCTATTGTAGCGCAGGTTTGGCTAGCGTACCGCGACCGTGCCGATCACCGCGCGCGGACCGCCCTCGACCGCCAGCGGTTGCATGTCGCCGTACCAGTAGACGGTCAGCGCGACGCGATACTCACCTGGCGGCAGATCGTCCGGCAACAGGAGCGTATGCCGGTCAAACATCGCCATCCCTGCTGCCCAGGTCGTGGTGGCCGATCCGCCCGGCGCGGCGTCGTCCTGCGCCAGCACGGTGTCGGCATCCATCGGCAGCAGGTAGACACCGACCGAGTAGTCGCGGCTCAGGGGAGCGCGCGCCGCCCACCATAGATCGACGTGCAGGCGCCCGCCCGGTGGCACCTCTGGCGGCAGGATCGCGTCGTGCAGCGCCAGCACCTCGCCAAACAGCAACGGATCGGCGGCGAACTGCGGCCGCTCGAACAGCGCGACCTCGACGGTGGGATGCTCGGGATACAGCGCCGCATAGTCCGCACCGAGCGGCACATCCACCGTCTGCACTCTCCGGTAGCCGAACATGCCCTCGTCCAGCGCGGCGAGCACCTGCCCCGGCTGGAGCCACTGCACCACCCACGTCCGCCGCGCCTGTTCAAGAGTTCCGTCGAGATGATCTAGCGGCGACTCCTGCGCCGCCAGCCGGTGATCGACCCAGGGCAGCGTGCGGATCACACGGGGATCGCGGCCGGGAAGCGCGCGCTCGATCTCGTAGAGAAAGGCGTTGTCGTCCCATCCGGTTTCCAGCACGACCACGTCGCCCGCCGAATAGCCGCCCGCCACAACCGCCGCCACCTGATCGCCCGGGAGACGCGGCTGAATCACGCCCGGATCGGCGACCGTCGCCGCCAGCCACGCCAGCCCCAGGATCGCGCCCGCCCGCCGGTCGAGCAGCGCCAGCCCAGCGCCCGCGCCGAGCGCGATCAGCGGCGTGAGAAACGACAGCGTCCGCGCCGCCAGCACACCAAACCACATGTTCGCCACCCACATCGCCAGCGCCAGCCCGGCCCCGCCGAGCAGAATGGTCGCCCACGCCATCCCGCGCAGCGTGCGCAACGGTTCGCGCCACAGCGCCAGCGCGATCGCGTACGCGCCGCCCACCAGCGCCATCTGCGGGCTGAACAGATAGCGCGCGACCGGCAGCAG
>CBINGT010000278.1:0-5327 GCA_966250245.1 uncultured Anaerolineae bacterium | reverse complement strand
CTTCGCGGCAGGGAGCATGGCGCCCAAGATCGAGGCGATCATCAGCTTCCTCGAGAACGGCGGCCCGAAGGCGATCATCACCCAGCCGGGGAGCATCAGCCGGGCGCTGCGCGGCGAAACGGGCACCACGGTGGTGCGGGCGTAGCGGGGCGAGGGCATAGCGATGATCACCGAGCTACGATGCGTGATCTGCGGGACGAGCTACTCCCCCGGCGACGTCGAGTACACCTGCCCGGCGTGCGGGCTGGCGGGCACGCTCGACGTGCTGTACGACTATGACGCTCTGCGCGCGACGGTTACGCAGGAGACGCTGCAAGAGTCCGCCGATCCGTCGATGTGGCGCTTCCGCGCGCTGATGCCGCTGCGGGCGGACGCGGCCGTTCCCCGGCTGATGGTGGGCGGCACGCCGCTGTATGACGCGCCGCGTGTGGCGGAGGCGCTCGGCTGCACGCAGGTGTGGATTAAGGACGACGGCCGCAACCCGACCGGCTCGCTGAAGGACCGGGCGAGTGCGCTGATCGTGGCGCGCGCCGTGGCTGATGGTATCCAGGTCGTGACCACGGCCAGCACGGGCAACGCAGCGGCGGCGCTGGCGGGCCTGGCGGCGAGCGTCGGGCTGCCCGCGGTGATCTTCGTGCCGGAAGCCGCGCCGGAAGCCAAGATCGCGCAGCTTCTGACCTACGGCGCGACGGTCCTGCTGGTCAAGGGGAACTATGATCGCGCGTTCGAGCTGGCGGTGGCTGCGGCGGAGCGTTACGGGTGGTACAACCGCAACACCGGCATGAACCCGTACACGCTGGAAGGGAAGAAAACGGTCGCGTTCGAGATCGCGGAGCAGCTTGGCTGGCAGATGCCGGATGCGATTGTCGTCAGCGTGGGCGATGGGAACATCATCGCGGCCGTGCACAAGGGCCTGAAAGACCTGTATGCGCTCGGATGGATCGACCGCATCCCCCGTCTGATCGGCGTGCAGGCGGAAGGCAGCGCCGCGTGCTATAAGGCGTGGAAGTCCGGCGCAGACCCGGCGACGATGGCAACCCTGCCGCCGATCAGCGCGCAGACCGTCGCCGATAGCATCGCTGCAGACCTGCCGCGCGACCTCGTTCGGGCGGTGAGGGCGGTGCGCGAGACGGACGGCGCGTTTGTGTGCGTGCCGGACGACGCGATCCTGGCGGCGATCCCGCTGCTGGCGCGGCAGAGCGGCGTGTTCGCGGAACCGGCGGGCGCGGCGGCCTACGCGGGCGCGAAAGCTGCGCTCGAAAGCGGCGACCTCAGCCGGTCCGATCGCGTTGTGCTGCTCGTCACTGGCAGCGGCTTGAAGGACATCCGCAGCGCGATGCGCGTCGCAGGCTCCGGCCACCCGGTCGCGCCTGATCCTGAAGAAGTGGAGCGGGTCCGGCTGGCGCTGGGCCTTCCGACGCTGAAGTGACGAAGGTTCGCAGATGGGCGCGGTGCAAATCGCGCCCATTATAGGAATTCGCTACAATTGCAGGCAGTTGTCTCGCGTGTGTACCAATGCTGACAAGAGCAGAGTGACCATGAGTGAAACGCCCGTCTTTACGATCATTGCCCCGGTGTACAACGAGGAGCCGATCATCGGCGAGTTGTACCGGCGGCTGGTCGAGGTGATGGACTCCACCGGCGAGTCGTGGGAGTTGATCATGGTCAATGACGGCAGCACGGATGGTTCCGCGCGCGAAATGCATGCCCTGGCAGAGCGCGATCCCCGCGTGCGGGTGATCAACTTCGCGCGCAACTTCGGCCACCAAAACGCCGTTACAGCAGGCATGGACTACTCGCGCGGCCAGGCGATCATCATTATCGACGCGGACCTGCAAGACCCGCCCGCCGTGATCCTCGACCTGATTGCGAAGTGGCGCGAGGGCTATCACGTGGTCTACGCCGTGCGGGCCGAGCGGCGCGGCGAAACGTGGTTTAAGAAGCTGACCGCCAAGCTGTTCTATCGACTGATCTATCGCATTACGGATGTCGATATCCCGCTCGATACCGGCGACTTCCGGCTCATGGACCGGCGCGTGGTCGATGCGATCAACCAAATGCGCGAGCACAACCGCTTTATCCGCGGGATGGCAAGCTGGGTCGGCTTCCGGCAGACGGGCGTGCATTACGTCCGACAAGAGCGTTTTGCGGGCCAGACGAAATATCCGCTGAAGAAGATGCTCCGCTTCGCGCTGGATGCGATCACCGGCTTCTCGTACTTTCCGCTGCAGGTTGCAATTTACGCCAGCCTGATATTAGCGCTGGTCGCTATCCTGGCGATTCCGATTGTGGCGTTCCTGCGGCTGTCTACCGGCCAATTGATCTTCGAGGGGCAGGCGACCACGCTGGTGGTTATCCTGTTGCTCAGCTCGTTCCAGTTGTTTTTCTTCTTCATCATGGGCCAATACATCGCCCGGATTTATGACGAGGTTCGCCAGCGACCGCACTACGTCGTCGCGGAGATCTGGGAGAACCGCAGCGACCGGGAGCCGCCCGCCACACCCGACGCGCCACCGCCCGCCGCAACCGATACCCGCCCGGCGGCCGATCCCATGCCCGCTGAGCGTAGAGAGGAGACGATTTCGTGACCGGCCAAGCTCAGCCCAGCGACCCCGATCCGGACGAGATGGAGCGGATCGAACAATATCGCCGCCTCGTGCTGGAGTATGAGGCTCTGGATGAAGAGATCGACACCTTGCTGGCGCAGCATCGCGGCGCGACCGAGAACATGTCCGACGAGGACTTTGATCGCTATCGGGAACTCGCTCACCGCCGCGACGCCCTGTACAACCGGATGAAAACGGTTGCAAGCCAGATTCGCCTAGAAGACGAGACCGGCAGCAGCGGCTCGCAGTGACAGATGGTGCACCCTGTCCCGGGTGTTCGTTACCTTGCGTAGGATGCCTGCCGCGCACTTATTGTTTGCATCGACCCAATTCATGCAGAGGAGCCTGATCCGTGGAAGATAGAAAGTTGATTACCGGCCCCACCTTCGAGGAAATGCTACACCCGCACCTGATCGATCCCGCGATCCGGCGCAAGGCGCACGAGGCGCGCACGAATGACCCGCTGGCCTCTATCAACTTGTTCAACATCTCGTGGCGGGACATCAACGATCGCATTCAATACGTCGTGCTGCCGTCTGCGCTGACCGGCGTTTCGACCCCGATCGTGGTGCTGACCAGCATCCACTTTCCGACGCGCAGCCACAAGGTCGGCGCGACGTACTCCGTGCTGATCGAGAAGGAGCTGTTCGGAGACGTCGATCCCTGGAAGCACACGCTGATCTGGCCCTCGACCGGGAACTACGGGATCGGCGGCGCGTATGTCGCCGGGCGGATGGGCGTGCGCAGCGTCGTGGTGCTGCCCGAAGGCATGAGCGCCGAGCGCTTCAAGATGATCGAGGACTTCGGCGCGCAGGTGATCAAGACGACCGGCTCGGAGAGCAACGTCAAAGAGATTTACGACAAGGTCAAAGAGCTGATGGCGGGCGATCCGTCCATGCGCAACATGAACCAGTTCGAGGAGATGGGAAACTACCGGTTCCATTACTACGTGACCGGCAATACCATTGTCGAACTGGCAGCCGAGCTGGCGGCGCAGGGGATCGGCAGCGGCAAGGTGTCGGCGTTCGTCTCGTCGATGGGCAGCGCGGGCACGATTGCGGCGGGCGACCGGCTCAAGCAAGAGTGGCACGATCACAAGATCGTCGGGTTGGAACCGATCCAATGCCCGACGCTGGCGCTCAACGGCTATGGCTCGCACGACATTCAGGGCATCGGCGACAAGCACGTCACCTGGATTCACCACGTCACCAACATGGACGCGCTCATGCTGATTGACGACGTTGAGTGCAAGAAGGGCCTCCAGATCTTTGCCGACGAGGAAGGCCGCCGCACGCTGATCGAAGAGTACGACATCCCGCAGTCAACCGTGGATATCCTCGCCACCCGGTTTGGGATCAGCAGCGTGTGCAATGTGTTCGGCGCGATCAAGACCGTCAAGCATTACGGGCTGGGTCCGAACGACCTGGTGGTGACGGTTGCGACTGACGGGCTGGACCGCTATGGCAGCGTGATGAACGACATGCGGCGTGATTACGGCGTAGTGGATCGAACAGAAGCGGTGGCGCGGGTGCGCAGCCTGTTCCACGCGAAGACGACCGACCACATCTGGGACGGCACGGCCGAGAACCGGCGTCGCTGGCACAACCTGAAGTATTACACCTGGGTCGAGCAGCAAGGGAAAACTGTCGAGGAACTGGACGCGCAGCTTGACCCGACGTGGTGGGAAGAGCATCAGCAGCGGGTGAGCGCAATCGACGAGCGGTTGATCGAATATCGCGAGAGCAACCCGGTCACCGCGTAGCAAGGTGGCGCCGTGTATCCTGAGGACCGTGTGCTAGTAGCCGTGATCAACCGCGCGCGCGATCTGGACTGCGCGCGGCACGAGCACTGGTATCGCGTGCCTTATCTGCAGGCGCCCAACGGGATCTATGCAGAATATGTTGCGTTCTTTCTGAGCCGCGCGTTCAAAGAGCAGAACGGCGGCATCCACTACTACGCCCGGCGCACGGGGGTGGAGCTGGTCCGGCGGCGCGATCTGCTGCCCGCTGAGGCCGATCATCCCCGTGCGGATTGCTGGTATCACAAGCTCCAGCTTGGTGAGCTGCGCCCGAAAGTGCCGCCGATTCTCAACCCGACGAAGCGGCGCGTCGCGTTCATCTTCACCACCTGGGATCGCTTCTGCGCGGCGCGCACGCTGGCCGATCTCTACAGCGAGGCGGACCAGTTTGTCGATCGCGTGTTTCACGCGTTGCGGCAGTCGGGGCTGAAACCTGAGCGGATCTGGGAAGCGTCTCGGCGCGGTCATGCGGGCGCGGAGCTCCGGCTGGCGTGCCAGTCTGGTATGGTGGTCGCCTCAACTGCGCCGGTGGGCGATGCGGTGTCCCTGCCGGTAGATGACTCGCCGCAGGCGGTGCGCGAAGGTGTCGCGGCGGTGCTGGCGGCGGTCCGCGAGCGCGGGGGACCGAAACGGGACGGCGAAGCACAGGAAGGATAACGAGCAGATGGCTTTGTTGATTACAAACGCGCGAGTGGTCACGTGGGACGACCCGAACCGAATCATCGAAAATGGCGCGGTGCTGATCGAGGGGGAGCGCATCGCGGCGGTGGGCCCAGCGTCCGAGCTTGAGGCGCAACATCCCGAGGCGGAGCGGATCGACGCGCGCGGCCAGCTTGCCATGCCCGGCAGCATCTGCGCGCACACGCACTTCTACGGCGCGTATTCGCGCGGGCTGGCGATTCCCGGCCCTGCGCCGCAGGATT
>CBINGT010000277.1:0-5343 GCA_966250245.1 uncultured Anaerolineae bacterium | reverse complement strand
GCGTGACGCGAAACGGATGGGACTCCAGGATCTGCATGCCCGGGAACAGTCGCGTCAGGTTAGCGGAGATCACCTCTTCAAGCGGAATGAATACCCGTCGCTTCCCGCGCCGCTTCCCAGCGTACTTTTGCAGGATGTCGTGCACAGGCACGAAGCGCGGCAGCGTTCCCGGCACCTTGACCCGCGCGAAGCGCTGCTGCCCTGCTTCGTTCCGGAGCATGACCGCCAGATTCAAGCTGAGGTTGGAGATATGCGGGAACGGGCGGCCAGGATCTACGGCGAGCGGCGTGAGCACGGGAAAAATTTCGCGGTCGAAGTATTGTTGCATCACCGCTTGGCGCTCGTCGGATAGCTCGCTGTAGTGTTGGATGGTGATGTGGTGCTTCTCCAGCGCGGGCAGCAGATCGTCGCGCAGGCAGGCGTACTGGCTTTCAAGCATCGGGACCAGCCGCTTCTGGATAGCGTTTAACTGCTGGGTCGGCGTCAGACCGTCCGCGGGCGTCTCGATCACACCTGCTGCGACCTGCTCTCGCAGGCCCGAGACGCGGATCATGAAGAACTCGTCGAGGTTGTTGGCAAAAATCGCGAGGAACTTGATGCGCTCCAGCAGCGGGTTAGCCGGATCGAGCGCTTCTTCGAGCACCCGGTAGTTAAATTCCAGCATGCTTAGCTCGCGGTTGATGTAGAGCGCCGGATCGCGAAGATCAAGCGTGTCCTGTGTATGCTGTTCCGTCTCTACCCGTTCCATCATCCGGCATCCTGCTTGACGCAGCGGTTGTTATGTTGCTCGCAGTATATCATAGCAGAGTGAGAGCAGGTCAGGCGCGCGTTAATTGCGTGCTTTGGCGAGTGACAGTAAAATGCACCCAAATTGGGCCTGACGACGAAGGATGTGTGGGGATGTCTACTCGACGGTTTCATGATGATATGGCGGACCGGCCGCCCGTGTCTGCGTCGCCCGGCGCGCTAGGGGAGAGCGCGGAAGCGGGCCGCGTTCAGGTAGACGCGCGCCGTCGTACGCCACGTGGAAGCGCGAGCCGCAATATGGCGCACATGCCGCGCACGCTCGCTCAGGTGATGAACGAAGCGAACGATATGGTCGTTCGCGGTGACCTGACCGAGTATGTGCCGCTCCCCACCGGCTTCGATCCGCTCGATGGTATGATTGGCGGAGGGCTTCGCAAAACCGAACTGATTCTGCTCGGTGGGGCCCAGGGGATTGGGAAGACGATCGCTACTCTGCAAATCGCGCGCAATATTGCGATGCGTCCCGGGCAGTTCGCTTTTTACCTGTCCTATGAGCATACCGAAACGCACCTGATGAACCGCCTGCTCTGCCTGGAGAGCATCAATCCACCTGAGATTGATCTCAAGGATGGCATGCGGCTTAAGGATCTGTACGACGTAATCATTGCGGAGCGCGCCAAGAGCACGCTGCGGGGTGGTATGGATGGTGGCGGCTCGTTGCAAACTATTCTCCGCGAGAATGCGAAGACGGCGATGGCGCTGGCGCGCATGAATCGCTATGCAGATCGGCTGATTCTGGTCAAGGCCAGCCCTGCTGTGACGACGCTTCGCGCGATCCGTGAGATGACCGGGCGTCTGTGCGATGCGACGGGTGGGAATGTGACGGTGTTTGTGGACTACCTGCAGAAGGTGGCGATTCATCCTGAGCGTGCGGCGGATGAGTCGGAGAAGGTCACGATCATCGTTGAGGGCCTGAAGGATATGGCGCTGGCGCTTGGTGTGCCGGTCTGGGCGATTGTTGCGGCGGATCGTGAGGGGCTGCGGGCGAATCGGTTGCATTTGTATCATTTGCGCGGTAGCTCTGCTCTGGACTACGAGTGTGATATCGCGATCATTATGAATAACAAGTATCACATTTTGTCGAAGGAGCATGTTGCGTTCAATCCATATCAGGCGCGGCAGTACCGTGACTGGGTTGTGTTTACGATTGAGAAAAACCGTGCGGGGCGTGCGATGCAGGATATGGAGTTTCAGATGCACGCGCCGTTCTTTGCCTTTGATCCGCGTGGTCAGCGGGTGCAGCAGCAGTTGATTGACGACAAGATCATAGAGTCGTAGCCGTGTTAGTTTTGTTGGTGTGTTGCTAATACGGCGTCTGTTTTCTTTTGTGGAGTGGGTGTGTTTGGTTTTGTTGTGTATTGACTACACGAAATATCTGGATAAATAAACCGGGCCGTTCAGTCAGAACGGCCCGGTGTTCGTTTCTCTGAGAGCGCGGACGCCCTAGCTCTCGCGCAGGTGGATATAGTTCAGCTTTGAAAGCTGGCGCACCTGCTGATCTGCCCGGTAGCTGCTACGCACCAGCGGTCCCGACTCGACCCACTTGAACCCAAGCTCTTCCAGCCCAATCCGCTTCAACTCGCGGAACTCGTCGGGCGTGTAGTAGCGGTCGATTGGCATGTGCTTCTTGCTCGGCTGCAGATACTGCCCGATTGTCAGGATGTCCACGCCCCAGCTTGCCAGGTCACGCATCGTCTCGACGACTTCGTCAAACGTCTCGCCCAAGCCGACCATGATCCCGCTCTTGGTGAGCACCAGCGGATCCATTTCCTTCGCGTTCCTAAGCGTCGCCTCGGCCCACTCGTAGCGGTCTTGCGGCTGTACGGTACGGAACAGTCGGCGGACCGTCTCAACGTTATGGTTGAGGATTTCCGGCTGGGCGTCCATCACGATCTTCAGCGCGTCGCGCTTGCCCTTGAAGTCTGGAATCAGCACCTCGATGCTGCATCCCGGTTGGACCTGCCGGATGCGCCGGATCACCATAGCGATAATCGGCGCGCCGCCATCGGGACGCTCGTCGCGATTGACGCTGGTAATCACTACATGGCGAAGGTTCATCGCCTTGACAGACTGTGCGATCCGGTTCGGCTCCTGCCAATCCAGCGGCGCCGGACGGCCGGTCTTGATGTCGCAGAAGCGGCACGAGCGCGTGCAGGTGTCGCCCATCATCAGGAAGGTCGCCGTGCCCTTGCCCCAGCACTCGCCAATATTCGGGCACATCGCCTCTTCGCAGACGGTGTGCAGGTGCTTGCTGCGCATCAGCTCGCGCACCATCTCATAGGTGTCGCCGCTTGGCGCGCGGACCTTAATCCACTCCGGACGGCGCTTCGGGCGCTCGGGCGCACTCGCAGCGCCGATGTCGTTTACCCCAATCAGTTCGGCCACTCGATCCATCCTTCGTCGTTCTAGGCCAGTCCAGGCAGATTATAGCCGCTCGCGCCAGGGCTGACCATCTAGGCGGCGTCCGGCCTGCGCGCTATACTCGGCGGTATGTCATCTCAAACCCCCGCACCACTTCCGTTTAGCGTCGCAATCATGGCGGGCGGACAGAGCCGCCGGATGGGCACCGATAAAGCGTTCGTCCCGCTGCTCGGCCGCCCGATGATCGAGCATGTGCTGGCGCGTGTGGCAAATCTCGGACAGGCGGAGACGTTCATCGTCACCAACACGCCGGACCACTACCGTAGCTTCGGCCTGCCGCTCTACACCGACGTGATCCCTGGCGCTGGATCGCTCGGCGGGATCTACTCGGCGCTCAGCCACGCGCAAACGCCACACGCTCTCGTGATCGCCTGCGATCTGCCGCTCGCCAGCTCAGCGCTGATCTGCCTACTGCTGGCGCACGCTGCGGATAGCAACGGGCCATATGATGCGGTCGTGCCGCGCTTTGAGGGCACACCGCAAGGACTGCACGCCCTCTACGCACAATCGGCGCGCGACGCTATCGCCCGTTTCATCGCCGAAAAACGCTATCGAATTTGGGAGCTTCTGCAAGAAGTCCGCACGCGCTACGTCGATGAGCCGGAATACGCGCATATCGACCCGGACGGGCGCACCTTCCGCAACGTCAACACGCCCGAAGACCTCGCCGCCGTCGAGCAGCTTCTACGCGAGGAGTGATCACTTGCGGGCGGCGTCCAGCGCAGCCGGTTCCGGACCGAGCACGGTCAGTTGAGGCAGCAGCTTTCCCGGCATGGTTAGGCTGAGGAACTGGAACTGCGCTGTATCCTGTCCGTAGGGCACGCCGTAGCCCGTTACGCCGGGCGCAACTGCTTCCCACGCCCGCGTGCGCCAGATGTCTGCTTGCTCCGTTTCCCCGCACACTTCTGCGATCTTAGCCCGCAACAGCGCCGCCCACGCTGCATCCGCGCCTATTGGGTTGAGCAGGTCCGCCGCGTCGAGATACCGCTCCGCCCGGTCAAACTGCCGGGTTTCGACCGCTAATCGCGCAACCTCGATGAACGGGCGGGATTGCGTGGGATCGCGCGTGATAGTCCGGCGCAGCCAAGCGATCGCCGCTTCCTCATCGCCCGCCAGCCACAACTGGCGAGCAGCCTTTTCGGGGACTGCCGCGTCAGAAGCTCGCGCTACTGCCACGCGGCGGAGCGGCGTCTTATGCCAGAAGTCAGTGCGTGTCATACGAGGTGCTAGTTGGAGCGCACGCTCGTAAGCCTGGCGCGCCGTCATCCAATCGCCTGCCGCCTCGCTGTAGTCGCCGAGGTTCAGCCAGAGGTCCGCTGACTTGGGCGCGGCGCTTACTGCCTGGCGCATCGCGATCAGCGCAGTGGTTTGCTCTCCGCGATCCCATTCCAGTGCGGCGAGGTTTGCCCACCACAGCGCTTGATGCGGCTCGTCTTGCAATGCTTGCCTGTATGCGGTGATTGCTTCGTCGGCTGTTGCGTGATCCCCCTGCCCTGCTACGAGTCCAGCGGCATAGGCGTATTCGGCGCGGTAGTGCATGTTCCAGGGTTGGGCGTCGGCTGCCGCGCGCAGGTCATCCAGTCCCTTGCTGAAGTGGCCATTGGCTACGGCTGCGAGTCCGCGCGTGTAGCGTTCTGCGTCGAGTGTACTTTTCCACCCAATGATCAAAATGGCTAGCCAGCTTGTTGTAACGACTACACGAAGAAACAAGTCATTTCTCTGGCTGAGATTGTGTGCTTCCTGCGTGAGGGATACGCTGGCTGACAGTGCGAACAACGCTGCGAGGACAAGCGACGGAGCCATCAGCGGCATGTCGACTAGTGAATGTGTGCTGATCGCAACGAGCGATCCGGCTCCTGCCGCGACCTGGAGCCGCTCGTCGCGCGTTTCGGCTGCGGCGTAGCTGCGCCACAGCGCCCGCACGATGACCATCGCCGTGATCGCCAGCGCCAGCAGGCCCGGCGCGCCGAGTTCCGCGCCGACGTTCAGCACGAGGTTATGCGCGTGCGCGTGCGGCTGCTCCGGCGGGATCGACTCGGCAGCCGCCAGCTCGCGCCCGAAGGTGAACAACCCCGTTCCGGTGAGCGGATGCTCAGCCAATAGGTCGAGCGCCAG
>CBINGT010000276.1:0-5388 GCA_966250245.1 uncultured Anaerolineae bacterium | reverse complement strand
GCCTGCTCCGCCGCTTCAAGCACCTCATCTTCCGGCGACAGCACCGACTCGCGCGTGAGCGGCACGCGCACATCTGGCGACACACCCACGCCCTCAAGCACCGTCTCGCCGGTGACCGGGTCGGCCGGGCGGCCAGTCGGCACCTGGACCGTCAGATCGCCGGGCAACAGGTATTGCCCGTCGCTGACCTCTCCGGTAAAGCCACCGGTCGGCGTGTGCCCGACGACGATCGCCCGGTTGTTCAACTGCATCGCGTAGACGAACACATCCCCCGCGCTGCCCGTCAGCGGGTCCACCAGCACGGCAACCGGCCCGTCGAAATACGGCTCGCTGACCAGAATTTCGACGAAGCCGCGATAGTCGAAATTCCCCTCGCCATCCGCATAGTAGAAGTCGATCACGCGCTCGTAGTCGGTGAAGAAGTGCCCGGCCATCGCCATCGCAAGCTGCGGCATCCCGCCCGTGTTGGCGCGCACGTCCAGAATGATGCCCGGCACGTCTGCGTCGATCATCTCCTGCACCGTGTTCGCAAACAACTGCGCGGCGTCGCTCACTTCCTCGGCGAAGCTCCGCACGCGGATATAGCCCAGCCCTGAATCGAGCACGCGACCGCTGACCACGCGACCCGTCCGCCCCAGCGCGCCGAGCGATTCGAGCAGCGCCGTCGCGTCGGGCTGGCGGACGAACGTTACGTCATGCTCGCCGTCTTCACCGGCCCAGAGCAGGCGGACAGTCGAGCCGACGCGCCCTTGCAGCAGGGTGATGGCTTGGAAAACGGTGCGGTTATGCTCGGTTGAGGCGCTGTTAAACAACAGCGGCGTTTCGGCCAGCGCCTGCGCGGCGGGAACCCCGTCCACCTCGATCAGCACGTCACCCGCGGCCAATCCAGCGCGCGCCGCCGGGCCGTTGGAACGCACGTTCGTCACCACCACGTCGCCATCGTCGGTCAGCGCCAGCCCGCTCACGCCGATCCCGCCGATCAGCAAGTTTTGCAGGATCGGCACGGAAACATAGCCAACGTGCGTGTCCGCAAGCATCTCGCCGAAGCGAGTGATGATCAGGTGAAACGAGAGGTCGTCTTCGGCCATGTCGATCAGCGGGGTGATCTCGTCGTAGATCGCGTCCCAGTCGATCGCCTTCTCGTCGCTGAAGGGATACGTCTCGCGCACGCGGGCGAAGAACTGCTCCCACGCCGGACGATAGTCAAGGTTGGAGTAGTCGTTCAGCGCGCCGAGGCTCTCGACAATCGGCACCTGAACGACCGGCTCCTGGATCACCTCAAACGTCCCCTCGCCCAGCGCGACGACGCTCCACCCGGCGGGCAGGGGCATCAGCGGATCGTCCTCGGTGAACGCGGCGCCATCCGGCCCAAGCCCGGCGGGGAACTGCTCGCCCTCGTCCGCCGCCCACACGACGACATGCCCGCCGATCATATCCTGGCTGAGCGGTTCCAACTCCACCGAGGCTTGCAACAGCGCCTCCCCGCGATTGATCATGTGATCGCCCAGGAAGTTGATGTAGAGGCCAGTCGCGTAGACCTGCACGCCGGGCGGCGTGGTGTCGTCGCCGTCAAAGTCGAGCAGCGTCCCGGCCGGATTCGCAGGCAGCTCGATGCTATAGCTGCCGCGCGTAATGTCCCCGTCGAGCGTGCCGATCGCCTGCGATTCGGGCGCGGGCACAAACGCATAGTCGCGCCAGATCTCGCCCGCCAAGTCGTAGAGCACCACGCCGACATCTGCCCCGATCATCGGGTAGATGGGGTTGGTCGTCTCATAGTCGCCGACGATAGTCTGCGCGCCGCTCGTCGCTTGGCTCACCCCAGAGCCCGCCAGCATCGCCGCCGCCAGCAGCAGCCCTAACACGGTATTTCGCAATGCAGCAAACATGGTCCTACCTCGTTCTATTGCGTCGATTCGGAGCATAGCGACTCCGTCGCCACATGCCAACACCGGCCCAAAATAAGCCCGAAACCCGCTAATTGTGCTACGCTTTACGGGGTGACGGTGCCGCACAGCGGGCTGTCAGATGGGAAAGACTCTCACAATGCGGTGGTGCAGCCATGCCCTGGCAAAAACGAGTCGCGGATTTCTTAACTCTCACACGTGCGCCGCTAGCCGTGGCGCTGATCTGGCTTGGTGTGACGCAAGAGCGCAACGGAATCGAAGCAGCCTGGGCGCTGCTGTTGACGGCGGCGACGGTCGATACGATGGACGGCTACTTCGCCCGGATCGCTCCCGGCAGCCACAAGACGTGGGTCGGCTCGAACGACCTGCTGTTCGACGTGCTGTTCAGCACGGCCCTGCTGGCGTA
Source organism: uncultured Anaerolineae bacterium (assembly GCA_966250245.1). Taxonomy (GTDB): domain Bacteria; phylum Chloroflexota; class Anaerolineae; order Aggregatilineales; family Aggregatilineaceae; genus DYGX01. The sequence continues at coordinate 3,078 of CBINGT010000276.1, read as the reverse complement.
CCTGGTGCTGGCCGGATATGTGGCGCTGCTGCTTGCCGTCGCGTACCTCGCGCTGTGGGCAGTGATCGTCTTCACCACCAGCGGCTATGCAAACGTCCGCGCGGTCCTCTTTCAAGGGCCGATCTATCTCATTACAGTCTTCGCCGCAGCGCGCGCCGACTCCCGCGTGTACGGGTGGACGGCGATCTGGCTGGTGATCATGCTGCTGTTCGCGGGGCGCCGGTTCCTGAACGTGCGGCTCCCGGCCCTGCTGCGCGACTTTTTCGCTACTGTTCACCGGCTCTCACGGCGTCACAAGAAAAGCTAAGCACAGCGAAAAGCAGCTACAGAACAGCCAAGCCCGGTCGATTCTCGGCGCGCGGAACCTCACCCCTGGCAAAAAAGGGGCCGGGGTTAAGGGGTGAGGTTTTCCGGTAGCTAGCTGCTTTCACTGCTGCTTTATCGCTACGCTTTAGCTGCTTCGAGCGCGTCCTCAAGCCGCAGCGCGCCGGTGTACAACGCCTTTCCAATGACGACTCCGGCGATGTCTCCGGCGGCCCGCAGCGCGCGCAGATCGTCCAGCCCGGCCACGCCGCCAGACGCGATCACGGCGAGGCCCGTCTCCCGCGCCAGCGCTGCCGTCGCCTCGACCGCCACGCCCGACAGATCCCCGTCGCGGCTGACGTCGGTGAACAGCGCGTGCCGCACGCCCATCTCTGCGAAGCGCCGCCCCAACTCGGCGGGCGTCCATGCGCTGACCTGCTGCCAGCCATGCGTCGCTACCCGGTCGCCACGCGCATCCAGCGCCACCGCGACCGCGTCCGCCCCAAAGCGCGCGACCGCTTCCCCGGCCTGCTCCGGCTCGCGGACGGCCAGCGTGCCCAGGATCACCCGGCTGGCGCCCGCGTCGAGCGCCCGCGCCGCGTCGTCCAGCGAGCGCAATCCCCCGCCGAACTGCACCGGCACGCCCAGCGCTGCGATCGCCTGCAAGACGTCGAGCGCCTGCGCCGCCTCGCCGAGCGCGCCGTCCAGGTTCACCACATGCAGCCACTTTGCCCCGGCGTCGCGCCAGCGTGCCGCCACCGCGACCGGGTCGTCGCCGTGCACCGTTTCGCGCTCTGGATCGCCGTGCACCAGGCGCACGACGCGCCCGCGCCGGATGTCGATCGCGGGATACACGATCATAGGGTCATCTCCAAGAAGTTACGCAGAATCCGCTGGCCGACCGCCTGGCTTTTCTCTGGATGCGGCTGGATCCCGAAGACATTGCCGCGCCGGATAACCGAGGCGAAGTCGATCCCGTAGTCAGTCGTGGCGAGCACGTCCGCCGGGTCGCCCGCGTCGACGTAGTACGAGTGCACGAAATAGGCGTACGCGCCATCGTCCACTCCCGCCAGCAACGGATCGTCGCATCGGCGGTGGAGTTGGTTCCACCCGATGTGGGGGACCTTCGGCCCGTCGGTTGGGAAGCGTGTCACCCGGCCGGGGAGCAGGCCCAGCCCGGCAGTGCGCCCCAGTTCGTCGCTCTCCTCGAACAGAAACTGCATCCCCAGGCAGATGCCGATCAGCGGCACGCCCGCCGCCACGGCTTCCTTCAGCGGCGCGACAAACCCGGCCGCTTCCAGCGCCGCCATGCCGCGTCCAAACGCGCCCACGCCCGGCAGCACGATCTTTTCCGCGCCGTCCAGCTCGTCCGGCGTGCGGACCGTCCGCACGTCCGCGCCGAGATGCACCAGCGTATTCCGCACGCTCCGCAGGTTCCCTGCGCCGTAGTCGATGATGGCAACTGTCATGTGGCGCTCTCCAAACTCACCAGGCGGTCGGCCAGCCGCACAAAGTCCTCGGCAGACCATATCGTGTCGCTGTTGATCGGCCACGCGCCGCGCAACGCCGCGCGCCAGCGGGCCGGGATCGCGTCCAGACCATAGGCAGCGCCCGCCAGCGCGCCCACCACCGAAGCAGCGGTGTCGGCATCGTCGCCGAGGTTCGCCACCTGGACGACCGCTTCCTCGAACGATGATGTCGTCAGCAGGCCCCAAACCGCGCTCTCGACGGTGTGGCGCACCCAGCCGGAGTTAGCGAGATCGCGCCGCGCCCGCGACGGTGCCGCCTCGATCACCCGGCGGAAGTCGCTCCCTATGTCGGTCGACGCAAGCGCCCGCTCGAATGCCGTTTCCCGCGCTTCCCCGGCCAGCAGCCACGCGATCATCGTGTTCACGAAGACGCACGCGGCGGTGCAATCGGGGTGCGGGTGAGTGACCTCGCTCTGCAAGATGCTTTCGGCGCGCAGCGCGTCCGGCTGCTGCCAGTACGCCAACGCAACCGGCCAGCAGCGCATCACCGAGCCGTTCCCCGCCGAGTCGGGGTACGCCGCCTGGACCGCAGTCGCCGCTTCGCGCCAGGGCGTGCCCCGCCCCACCCGGCTGAGCACCCGGCGCGTATGCGTGCCTATGTCGGGCGGATGGCGCTCGGCCCACGCCACGAAGCGCCGCGCCAGATCGTCGGGATCGAGCGGACGATGGGCGAGCAGGCTTTCGGCCAGGGCGAGCGCCATCTCGGTGTCGTCGGTGAAGCTCCCCGCCGGAATGCGCCCCTCTATCATCTCGCGCACCAGATCGTGCTGCGGGCGCGGCGGCCCAAATTCGAGCGGCATCCCCAGCGCATCGCCGACAGCCGCGCCAACCGCGCAGCCACGCGCGCGATCCAGCAACTCGGGAGCGGGCGCGGCGCTCATCATGTGGCGTCTCCCTCGCGCCAGCCGCGCACGAAGGCGAACTGCTCCGGCGTTTCCGGCGACTCGACTCCGTCGCCGCGCAGCCGCTCGATCGCCCGCAGCGCATCCTCACCCGGTTGGCCGTGTCGCACCAACCAGCAACCGACCGTCGTGCCAGTGCGCCCGATCCCGCCCATACAGTGGACGTAGACGATTTCGCCCGCGAACAGCGCCGCGTCAATCGTGTCGAGGATGGCGCGCATGTGGTCGCGCTCCGGCACGCCGAAGTTGACGATCGGCAAGCGGACGTAGCGCACGCGGCGGCCCACACGCCCGGCTTCTTCCAGCGCCAGCGGGATGTACGGGGCGTACTCGTGCGGCTCGGT
>CBINGT010000275.1:0-5443 GCA_966250245.1 uncultured Anaerolineae bacterium | reverse complement strand
ACGCCGGTTTTGGCTGGTGTTAACCGCTGATCGCTCAAGAAAGGGGGCTGGCCGGTTGGCAAGCCCCCTTCGCTTATCGCACGAAAGTCAGGCAGCCGGTTTACTGGCCTTTGAGCGCCTGAAGGTCGGCGTCCACGTTCTGCGCGAATTCCTCAGGCGTCACCTGGCCCGCCATCATCTCCTGAATGTCCGCCGCGATGTCCGGCAGTGTCCAGTCGAGATAGTGGCCGACTGCGTCCTGCTCGCTGATGGTGTTCCACGCCGCGACCACGTCGGCCGTCAGCGAACCTTCTTCGAGCAGCGAGGTGTCGAACTCGGCCGCGGGCAGATAGCCATTCTCAAACAGCAGTTCCGCGGCGCGCGGGCCGGTCATGTGGTCGATGTACGCGGCGGCCAGGTCAGCGTGCTCGCTCGTCGCGCGGATGCCGTACGCCAGGCCAACGCCACCGATCGAGTACGGGGGCGCGCCCTCTTCCACCGCCGGGATGAGGAAGAAGCCGATGCCCTCTTCGCCAAGCTCGGCCACGATGCCGCCGTTCATCCAGCTACCGGTAATCCACATCGTGCCTTCGTGGTTGAGGAAGGCGGCAAAGGTCTGGTTGTCGTAGTCCATGCCCTCGAAGCCCGGCGAGAAGTAACCCGCCTCGATCCATTCGACCATCTTCTGCGCGGCGGCCACGTTGGCCTCGGTGTCGAAGGTGGCGTTCTCGCGCAGGTAGATCACGTCGTCGATGTCCTGCGGGTTGGCGTAAGCGTGCTGGATCGCGCCCCAGGTGTGGATCGCGGGCCAGCCGTCCAGGCTACCGAACACGATCGGGACCTTGCCTGCTTCGGCCAGTGCCTGCACCACGGCCTCGAACTCCGCGAAGGTGGTCGGAACACTCAGGCCGAGCTCTTCAAAGTCCTCTTCCCAGTAGAAGGCGCCGACGACTTCCGCCGTAGCGGAGACGCCGTAGAGGTTGCCCTCGCCCATCTGCGAGCCGTCTTCGGTGAAGCGGTTACGGTTGTGCAGAGTCTCGGCGTAGCGGTCAAGCCAGCCGTATTGCTCGGCATACTCGTCAAGCGGCAGCAGCAGCCCGGCCTGTACCAGCGCGCCCATGCTCGCCGGTCCCTGGTTAACCATGGCGACGTCCGGGCCGGACGCCTCGGTGAGCGCCAGCGGCAGGATGTCGGTCAGGTCGCTGGTTTCGTACGCCTCGCGCTGGATGGTGACGCCAGGGTTGGCTTCCTCAAACTCGGCGTGAAGCTGCTCGATCATGGCTTGCTCAGCATCACGCGTATAAACATCCCAGACGACCAGCGTCACCTCTTCCTGGGCACCCGCGGGAGCAAGCGCCGCCAGCAAAAGGGCTGCGATGACGAGTGTGATTAAACTTCGTGCGTGTTTCATCAAAACATCTCCTCGCTGTAAAGATAGCACACATTCACGCGACGGATGCGCAAGGCTATTGTACCTCGCAGATGAAGCCCCGCCCATGTTGGGCAGGGCTTCTTCCAGCGCGCAACGATGCTAGGGTTCGAGCGTCAGATGGCCCCACAGGCGCGGCGTGCCCTGGATCTGGCTCCAGGCGCTCCATGCGGTGCGGGCCTCGTTGCAGTTCTCGCCGATGGCCGCGTTGGCGTTGTCGCAGTCGTAGATCAGCACGTTGAAGCCGATCGTATCGCCCGGACCGACTTCGCCCGGCACGGCGTTCCACGGGATCGCGACTTCGAGTATATAGCCGGAGTCGGTTTCGCTCGACGCGACCTGCATATCCGGCGCGGTCACGCTGATCACGCCCTGGTTGGCGTCGGCGTCACGCTCTGCCTGAACGTTCCCCTCGGTGTCGAAGGGGAAGATGCCAGTCTTGAAGGTGGTCAGCGTATGCTCGCTGGCGCCAGGCCCCATCGGATCGACTGTGATCTCGACCGAGTCGCTGCGCCAGTGGCCCTTGATGTCGTTAGGCGCGATGTTCGACACGACCGTGTCGTCCACCACCTCCACCGCGACGTACAGGAACTGGTCGTCATACGCAACGCTGAACGAGCCGGTCAGGTCGTCCGCATCGGTCGTCTCGCCTTCCCACAGGTTCGAGAAGGGGATCTCGTAGACTTCCAGCGAGGCGTATTCGCTCAGGTCGCCGTCGATTGTCGGCGCGGCGGTCATCGCGGGAGCCGAGATCGCCGGGACGACCTGCACCACGCCCGCGTCGCTCAGGTCATAGTCGCCATAGGTGGCGTTGACCGACACGTCGAACTGGCCCTGCGCCATGTCGGCCGGCACGCTCGCCATGAAGTCTACTGTCATCGTCTCGCCCGCCGGGACGGTCACCGTCTGCTCCGGCGTGTCGAGCGTGATATCTTCCGAGGCAAGCGTCAGCGAGAGCGTCACATCCTGATCGGCGTCCGAGCGGTTGGTCAGCACAACCGGGACGGCCCCCGTCTCTCCGGCGCCGATCGCGATCTCGGCCGGGACGAGGCGGATCAGGTGCTCGATATTGTTCTCCTGCGCCCACTCGCGGAAGATCCGGACGTTCTCGTTGGGCTGAAGCTCGACCGTTACCGGCGGCGTCACCTGGACGAGCGCGCGCGAGCTGGCGTAGCGCGGCGCGCCGTCCGCGTCGGTCGCGTCGAAGCGGCCGATCAGCGTTTGGAAGTCGCTCACGTCAGCGTCCGCCGGGACGTCCACTGTGAAGGACTGCGCCGCCGACTCGCCCACCGGCACATCGACCGGGGCGCTCGCCTCGCTGACAGTCCATCCGTCCGGCGCTTCCAGGCTCAGCGTCACGTCCGACAGGTCTTCGTCGCTGTGGTTGCGGAAGGTTACATCTACTGTCAACTGCCCGCCCTGGCTGACGTAGAAGTCGGACACCGCCATTTCCAGCTCGACGCCCGCTGGAGCGTGGTCCACGCCAGTGAAGACGCCTTCGAGCAGGCTGGTTTCTGTTTCGGGAATCGGTAGAATCGACGCGGCCAGCGTGAAGGTTTCCGGCATGAGCGAGCGCTCGGTGGGCGGCAGCGTCGCGCTGAAGCCCTGGCTGCGGTACTGGCCGAGCGCGATTGTCTCAAGTTCGGCGTAGGTCATGAAGCGCGACGGGGAGAACTCGTTGGTTGGGATCTCGATGCTCGGCGCCAGCCCGGCGGCCCCATACGCCAGCGCATAGTAAAGCTTCTTCGGCTGCCACGGCTCGATGAACTCTTCCTCGATCTGCTCTGGGAAGGCGTTCGGATCGCCCGCCAGGAAGAACGCTTCGGTCGCCAGCTTGGCTGCATATTGATGATGCCCGTGGCCGCGCGGCGACGGATTCATCGTGATGATCACTTCCGGCTTCAGCACGCGGACATAGCGCACCAGCTTGGCGAGGGGTTCTTCGTAGCCCCACGCAACCTCGGTGGCCGTCGCGCTGGTGGTGAAGGCCCAGTCCAGCTCATCGAGGTGATAAAGCTGATCGATGCCCAGCATACTCAGCGACTGGCGTTCCTCATAGTCGCGCAGGATGCCGAGCGACGGGCCCAGCTCTCGCCCGATGGCGTTGCCGCCACCTTCGCCACGCGTCGCGGTGATGACGGCCGCTCGCGCACCGTGGTCGAGCACGTAGCGGGCCAGCGTGGCGGTCGCGGTCGATTCGTCGTCAGGGTGGGCGCCAACAAACAGCAGGTCTACTTTTACAGCGTCAGAGGAAGTCGCGGCGCGCGGCACGGGCGGATCGCCCTGCGCTCGCGCAAGAGGCGGCGCGACGAGAAAAGCGGCGATCAACAATACGCTCAAAGCGACTCGGACGAGGTGCTTGTTCATCGTAACCCTCCGTTAAATACGATAAGAACTGTAATCATGGCAGGGAAACGAGAGCTACCGACACGGAAACAACTCGTACCGAAGTGCGATACGCTACCTCCTTTCGTCAATTGCGCGTGCAATCGTCGGGTGCGCAGGAAAATAAACTTGTTTGACGAAAACCTAGCCCCACCTGCGCGCTTAATATGATTTTATAAAGGTTAAGAGTGATATGACAACAGCGCCGGAGTTCACTTAAAGACACGGAACTCCGGCGCATGGGGTGAGGCGTTTCGGGGAACTCTAGTTAAATGCGGGCAGCCAGTCCGCATGCGCGTCGAGCAGGTCATCCACCAGCGACCAGATCTGGTCGAGGTCAAGCTCGGCGGCGGTGTGCGGATCGAGCATCGCGGCGTGGTAAATGTGCCCGCGCTTGCCAGTTAGCGCGGCCTCGACCGTCAGCGCCTGGACGTTGATGTTCGTCTGCATCAGCGCGGCGAGGTGCGGCGGCAACGCGCCGACGTGCACCGGCTGGACGCCGTTCGCATCCACCAGGCATGGCACCTCGACGCAGCAGCCCGGCGGCAGGTTGCCGATCAGGCCGGTGTTCTGGACGTTCCCGTAGACGACGCGCGGCGTGCCGGTTTCGATGCTGTGGATGATGCCGCTGCCATACTCATGACTGCGCGTGTGCGTGATCGGCTTGCCCTCGTCTTCCAGCTCGCGGCGCAGCGCCTCCCACCCGTCGATCTGGCGCTCGCAGCGGCGCAGGTATTCGTCCAGCGGGATGTTGAAGCGTTCGATCAGATCGGGACGGCCGCGCTTGATAAACCAGGGCGTGTATTCCGCGAAGTGCTCGCTTGACTCGGTCACGAAGTAGCCGAGCCGCCGGAACATCTCGTAGCGCACGCGGTTCCAATCTGGCACGCGCCCCTCGTCGATCACCTGCTGAATGCGTGGATACAGGTCTTCGCCGTTCCGCTCGAAGCGCAGGTAAAACGCCATGTGGTTGATCCCGGCGCAGAGGTAGTCGATCTCTTCGATTGGTACGCCGATGTCGTTGGCAAGCTGCTCCGCCGTGCCCTGGACGCTGTGACACAATCCAACCGTCTTGATCGGCGTGGCGCGCGACAGCGCCCAGCACAGCATCGCCATCGGGTTGACGTAGTTGAGCAGCAGAACGTCCGGGCACACCGCCTGCATATCGCGGCACATATCCAGAAAGACCGGGATCGTCCGCAGCGCGCGCATGATCCCGCCCACGCCGAGCGTATCCGCGATCGTGGCTTCCAGCCCGTACCGCTTCGGAATCTCGAAGTCGATCACTGTCGCGGGGCGATAGCCGCCGACCTGGAACATGGCGATCGCATAGTCGGCGCCTTCGAGCGCGGCGCAGCGGTCGGTCGTCGCCTCGATGGTCGGGTGCGCGTCCAACGCCTGCGCCAGCTTGCGCGCCACGATCTCCGAAGTGCGCAGGCGTTCCGCGTCGATGTCATACAGGGTGATGGTGCTTTCCGCCAGCTCTGGATAGCTGAGGATGTCACCGATCAGGTTCTTGGCGAAGACGGTGCTGCCCGCTCCGATAAACGTGATTTTCGGCATCAAACGTTCTCCTGAAACGTGTCCGAATATTCACTCATCCTGCGCCTATCATACTCCCCGAACTGTGCCGGGGCTATTTACGGGCCG
>CBINGT010000274.1:0-5455 GCA_966250245.1 uncultured Anaerolineae bacterium | reverse complement strand
AGAGGGCGTGTTCCGCTTGCGGATACCGCTGATCAGCAGTCTGTTATGGTGCAAGGTAACGTTGAAGTCACCCTCTCGCATGCCGGCGATCTCGACGGTCACGACAAGCTGGTCGTTCAGCTCGTAAACATCCGTAGGGGGGTGCCAGACCGTCACATGGCGCACAACGACCCAACGCCTGACAATTCCCCGGGTGGCCTCATCCATGTCCAGGTCCCACTGCGAGCCGCCCGACCCGGGGTCTAAAGCGTGTCTTTGTGGCATACGATAATGCTCCAAACAACGTTACCAATACCGGTAAGCAGCGCCTAAACGCCCCCCTTACGCTATTTGAAGATCATACCACACCCGCTAGCGTGCCTCAATAAGAGCAGCAATAGAACTATGACCGGGCGTGTTGCGCATCTGTGGGGAGAAGAGGCGCCGCGCAAATGCATATTATCTTCGCGTAGTCATGATGTGCCTAAATCTCATAGACCGTGCCATCCTGCGCAACCTCAACCCGCCCGGTAAACGTTGTGCGTGCTTCGGCGGCGAGTTCCTCGGGCGGACGGCGCGGATCGTAGTGAATGAGCACCAGCCGTTCGGCGCCTGCCGTGGTCGCCGTCTGACCGGCTTGCTCAGCGCTGGAGTGTCCTGGTGCCGCGCCCGCTGCCTCGTGCACCAACAGGTTCGCGCCGCGCGCCAGCCGGTCGACCGCCGGGGTAGGGGCGGTGTCTGCGCTGTACCCAAGCACACGCCCATCCGCCTTCACCTCGACGCGCAGGCCCACCGTCGGAACGTAATGGACTGTTGGCCAGGATGTGATGCGGAAATCGGCGTCGTCCAGCAGCAGGAAGTCTTCACGCTCTGCCAGCGGGCAGAAAGGCAGTTCAAAGAAGTTCGGCCACGTCTCGCAGCTTGCCGCTTGCATGATCAGGTCGACCCGTTGCAAGCAGTGATGCAGCCCATAGACGGGCAGCGGGCGTTGGCGCCCCTTCAGCCAAAGCTGCATCAGCATGATCATCAGCCCCGAGACGTGATCCGGATGGAAGTGCGTCAGGATCAGCCCGGTGAGGTCATCCGCGCCAACGCCCATTTGCTCGAGCTTGGGAAGTGGGTTGGAGCCACAGTCAATCAGAATGGTGGAGCCGCGATCGCCTTGCAGTAAAAGGTGTGTGTTGTCGTGGGTCGCATCCGACACGGCGGCGGCGGACCCGAGGATCGTGAGGCGGGCCATAGGCTCTCTTCCGAATCCGGCGGCTGAGCCGCCAATCAAGGGGTTAGCGCAAACTCAACGATGCGCGGCGTGATGGTGACCTCAAGCATACCGGCAACCAGAATCAGGGGCAACACGACCGCCAGCCCGATCTTCACCGTGTCCGCCAGCGCGCGGAGCCACGCTTCGCCGACAGTCATGCCGTCGGGCGGGCGGGTGATGATGCTGCCGAGGCGCAGCGCCGCCGCGCCTGCCAGCACGATTGCCGGGATCTCGACCAGTCCATGCGGGACGATTGCGGCGATGAAGGGCAGCGGATCCAGTCCAGCCGCGAAGACCTGCGCGAAGAGGAAGCCTGCAATCGCGAACGGCAGCGAAACCAGGATCAGCGCCAGCGTGCCGAACGAGAAGATCGCCAGCCCGGTCGCCACCGCCAGCACGCGCAGGTTCTGCCCGACCGCCGCGCCGATCAGGCCGGGATTGTCTCGCCCAAGCTCGAACCACGAGCGCAGGTTCTCGAGAATTTGCGCGTTGTCCGTCTCAAGCTGATCGAGCGGAAGCGGCCAGCGTCCGGCGGCGATCCATCCACCCACAAAGGCCGCGACCGCGCACAGGACAGTCACAGCGGCGGGCGTTCCGAGCGACCGGACTGCGGGGAACACGCTCGTCCGGTACCACTGGGCGAGCGATCGCGCGCCCGCCTCTCCGCGAAACTGGTCAGCAAAGGTGCGCCCGATCCAGCGCAGATTGAGATGATCGATCGAGCGGCCGAGCAATTCCTCGCGGTTGAAGATGCGCGCGCCCATTCGCACGAACAGCGCGACGGTCACCAGCAAACCCACCGGCAGAATCCACAGCACATAACGCAGGTGCGGCTGGATCATGATCACGCTCTCGACGATGACGAGCATTGACATTGGGATGATGATGAAGCTCGCCAGCAGGTTCGCGGCGCGGGTGGACGTCGTCTGGCTGGAGATCACGACGGAGCCGGTGACCATCACCAGCGCCTGAACGGTCGTAAGCAGCAAGATTTGAATCACCAGCGTGATCGGCGGTCGCCACTGCGTCCCCCCAAACACCAGCCCGCCAACGTAGATCGTGATGCCGAGGTAGCTGGCCAGCAGGGGCGGGAGCATCGCGGCGAACGACTTGCCGAGGTATAGCTCCGTGTTGGTGAGGGGCGTGGCGAGCAGCGGCTCCAGGCTCAGGCGTTCCTTCTCGCCGACGAACGTCTCCAGCGCGATCACCAGCGAGATCGACACCGGGAAAAAGCCGACGATCATCGGCAGCAGCGGTAGCAGCGCCGGGAGCAGCGGCTCCGCGCCGTTCGCCTCGAAGAAGCTGATAAACAGGCCGGTCATCGCGTTCGCCAGCAGCGGGAAAACCAGCGTCAGCAGCAGGATCGGCGCCATGATCCGCCAGTCGCGGAAGCTGTCGCGGACCTCGCGGCGCGTGACGATCAGCGCATTGGAGAGCGTGCGGCGGACGCCTCGGCGGGTGGTTTGGGCGCTAGTCTGCGGCTGGGTGAAGCCCGGCATCACGGTCGTGCCCCTCATCTTCCCGGACGATCTGTAGATAGACGTCTTCCAGCGTGCGGGACACCTCGCTGAGCGTCACCACTTCGACGCCTAGACCCATCAAACGCCGTAGCAGGGCAGGATTATCTACGGCGGGATTAGGGGTGTGGAAGCGCAGCCAGCAGTCCCCCTGATCGACCACTTCGACCATCCCGGCAAGGTCCGTTGCCAGCCCGTTCAACGGATTCGCCGTGCGCAACTCCATCAGCGGCGGGCCGACGAAGCGCCGCGCCAGCGAGTCGAACGTTCCCTCAGCGATGATGCGTCCGCGCCGAATCACCGCGATCCGGTCGGCGAGCATCTGTGCTTCGGTGAGGTTGTGGGTCGTGATCGCGATCGTGCGCTCTGCCCGCTGCAGCGCGAGGATCGCCTCGCGGACCAGACGCGCGCTTTGTGGGTCCATTGCGGATGTTGGCTCGTCGAGCAGCAGAACCAGCGGGTCGTGGAGCAGGGCGCGGGCGAGCGCCAGCTTCTGCTGCATTCCCTTCGAATATTCCCCAAGCCGCTTTTCGAGCGCATCCCCCAGGCCGAAATGCTCCATCAGCTCGTAAGGGCGGCGACGGCGCTGGTCTTCGGGCAGGTGGTAAAGCTGCGCGAAGAAATCGAGATACTCGATCGCCTTCATGCGCTGGTAGAGGCCATGCTGCTCGGTCAGCACGCCGACGCGCGCCCGCACTTCGGTCGGGTGGCGGACGACATCGAACCCCGCGACCCGTGCCCAGCCACCCGTCGGCTCGAGGATCGACGTCAGCATGCGGACGGTGGTGGTCTTGCCCGCGCCGTTCGGCCCGAGGATCGCAAAGATCGTTCCCGGCTCGACGGTCAGTGTGATGCTGTCCACAGCCAGGAACGACCCGAAGCGCTTGGTTAGCTGGTGTGTCTCAATCATCGCACACGATCAGCTTCGGCGGGCGGTTTCGGCGGCGTCGCGCTGGGTGCTTCTTGTACGACCCCGCAGCAGGTCGCGGTGACGGACGATCAGCAAAACGAGCGCCACGATTCCTGTGACCGCAGTCGTCACCTGCGAGACGTTGACGCCATTTACAAGCGTCACGTCCACGCGCAGATATTCCAGCAGGAAGCGCACGATCCCGTACAACACGAGGTACAGCAGCAGGAAGTCGCCCGTCTTCATGCGGTCGCGATAGCGCAGCCACAGCCACAGCAGCACGCCGAACGCCAGCAGGTTCCACAGCGACTCGTACAGAAAGATCGGGTGAAAGCGGGTGTCTGGCGCGAACTCCGGCGGCGGGTTGGTGAGCGTCATGCCCCAGGGCAGGTCGGTCGGCTTGCCGAATAACTCTTCGTTGACGTAGTTGCCCCAGCGCCCGATCGCCTGACCGAGCGGCACGACCACCGCGCCGATATCCAGCCACGAGAAAAAATCGAGCTTGTTGCGGTAGGCGTAGATCGCGATCCCGAGCGCGCCGCCCAGCACCGCGCCGAAGATCGACAGACCGCCGCTCCACAGTACCAGCGGCCCTTCGTTCAGGTCGAAGAAGTGCTCGAAGTACCACGCGCGGTCGCGAGCTGAGTTAATCGAGGGGAACAGCACGTGCCACGCCCGCGCGAAAACCACGCCGAGCAACACGACCCAGATCAGGCCGTTCCAGACGTGGTCCGGGTCTTTGTCGTCGCGGCGCGCCATCCACGCAGCGACGGCAGCCGCCAGCAGGATGCCCGCGACGATGATCAGTCCGTAGAAGTGGAAGGTGGGGTTGATGGTGACGCCGAGCAGGTCAATCGGGCCGATCTCGATGCCCCGGCGGTGGATGGTCATGGCGCACTCCCTTCACGGCTGAGCTGTCGATACACGTACCAGACACGCTGAATCACGGTGAGATGAGTGCCGATGGCCAGAATCCACAGACCCGGCTCGATCCAGCCGGTCAGCAGGGCCGCCAGCAGGATGATGATGCGCTCCATACGCGTCAGCAGGCCGACCTTACAATCTACGTTCAACCCTTCGGCGCGCGCGCGGACGTAGCTCACCAGCAGCGAGCCGAGCAGCGCGGCCATGCTCAGCAGCATAACCCGCTCGTTGCCCCACTTGCCGTAATAGTAGGCGAACGCCATGAAGGTGAACCCGTCGGCGTAGCGGTCGAGCGTGGAGTCGAACAACGCGCCGAACTTGTCTTTACGCTGCATCGCCCGCGCGACGGCCCCGTCCAGCGCGTCAAGCGGCGTGCCGAGCAGCATGATCACGCCCGCCCAGAAGAACTCCCCCTGTGCGGCGACGTACGCGGCAATCGCGACGATCACCAGGCCGAGCGCAGTGATCGCGTCGGGATGGACGCCCAGCTCGTACAGCTTGTGTCCGAGCGTGCCCGTGACGTTCCGCGTGTAATACCGTGCGCGGTCCGTCAGAGTGTTGAAGCGCGGCGATCGGTTGTCGGAAGTCATCGGCTCATCGTCCTGTGGTTGTGCCGGTTGGTGAAACCATTCTGCGCCAGAATTCACCCTTGTCAAACCCGAATCGGTGCTGTACACTTAGCCTTGCTTTCGGGGCGTAGCGCAGTTTGGCTAGCGCGCACCGTTCGGGTCGGTGAGGTCCCCGGTTCAAATCCGGGCGCCCCGACAAAACTCCAGTCACATGGCTGGAGTTTTTTGTTGCCTCGCGAACGGTCTTAGAGGCCGTTCGCCTTTGCATCGTCCCACAGGGCGTCCATCTCGTCGA
>CBINGT010000273.1:0-5455 GCA_966250245.1 uncultured Anaerolineae bacterium | reverse complement strand
TATATGAACGGCGGCGTCGACTGCATCGAGCTGGGCGATCGTGAAAAAGCCGTCCGCTACCTTGAAGAAGCCCTCGCCCGTTATCGCGCGCTGAATGCGCCGATCGGCGTTGCCTTTGCGGTTGCCAACCTTGCCGCGCTCTACGAGCACGCCGGACACTATGAAGCGGCGATCGACGGCTACCAACAGGCGATCGCCCTGGCCCGCGAGTACAACCACCTAGAGCTGGTCGTGGGGAATCTGATGAATTACGCCGGGGTGCTGGCGACAATGGGCCGGTTCGACGAAGCGGCCGCCTGCATGAAAGAGTGCCACCTGCTCCTGCCAGCCGTCGAATTGGCAAGCGTGAGACCGAGGATGCTGTTCGCCGAGGCATGGATTAGCTGGAAAAAAGGAGATATCGAAACGGCGTATCAGGCGGCACAAGCAGCGCTCGAAATCGCTACGGCAAAAGGCATCGCTTCCGATGCGAGCTTGAGCCACATCGGGATGGCGCTGGCCGGGATCCACCTGGGGCGGCTAGAAGATGCGCGCGAGAACCTGCGCGCCGGGCTGCGAACTGCGCTAACGGCTGAGTGGCTTCCCTTCGCCGTGTATGTCCTGGCGGCCTTACACGCAGCGGAAGAGGATTGGCGCCGGGCTGTCGAATACGCGGCGCTGGTCGAGCAACATCCGGCAACCTCATTCGAGGTCCGGCACTGGGCGAAAAACCTGCTTGCGGAGCTTTCCGGCGCACTGCCGCCAGCAGAGTATGCGGATGCAGTCGCGCGCGGCAGAGCCCTCGACGCGGAAAACGTGCTGCGTGCCTTTCTACAGGACGAGCGGGAAACCTTGACGCCCGGCTGATCGCTCCGCTCAGCCGGTGCCTGCGCGCAGCATAGCGGCGAACTCATCCGGCATCGCGGTTGCCTCGATCGCCTGTGCCGCCCGCTCGATGTCGTACGCCACCCGCACGAACTCCACCCCCAGATCGCGCCCGTCTATCCACAAGACCACGTATCCCGCGCGCGGATCGCCATCCTTCGGCTTGCCGACGCTGCCCACGTTGATCACGTGCCGCCCGCTCGGCAACACTTTGTGATAGGGCAGGTGCGTGTGCCCGCAGACCAGCACATCCGACTCGACCAGATCGAGCAGGTGCTCGAAGCTGGCGTCGGGCCGATCCGCGTAGAGGTACTCGTTCACCCGGCGCGGGCTGCCATGCACCAGCATTACGCGCAGGCGGCCAAGCTGCACCGGGATCTGCATCGGGAGCGTGCAAAGATACGCTTTGTGCTCAGCGGACGTGTGCGCGTTCGTCCACGCGATAGACCGCTCGCCGAGAGTGCGCGCTTCGGGAGTCTTGTAAGCGCAGCCGCAGTCGTCGCTATCGTTCCCCACGCCCTGATCGTAGTTGCCCATCAGCGTCGGGATGCCGCGTCTGCGGATGAGCGCGATCACCTCGTTGGGATATGTGCCATAGCCGACCAGGTCGCCCAGGCAGTACAGGTTCGTCAGGCCGCGCGCGTCGATGTCGCGCAGCACAGCTTCGAGCGCGGGCAGGTTCGCGTGAATGTCGCCTAGCACGGTTAAGCACATCATGAGCCTGCATCCGCGCTCGCGCCGCTATGGCACGTCCGGCGACGGCGCGGCCCCGTCTCCGCCCGCGTTGGCTGTGTGTACGCGCAGCGGCTCCAGCAGCGACATGAACTCCATAGGAATGACGAACTTGGTTGCGTCGCTGTTGCCCAGCGCCTTGATCGCGTTCAGATATTCCAGGCTCATCGTGTTGCTGTCGAGCTGCCGCGCGACCGCATGGATGCGCTCCAGCCCTGCGGCGACGCCTTCCGCCTGCAAAATGAGCGCCTGACGCCGCCCTTCCGCTTCGAGAATTGCGGCTTCGCGCTCGCCTTCCGCTTGCAGAATGCGTGCGCCGCGCTCGCCTTCCGCCACTTTGACCGCGGCTTCACGGCGGCCGTCGGCGTCGGTAACTGTGGCGCGGCGGTGGCGCTCGGCGGACATCTGGCGGCTCATCGCTTCCTGGATCTCGCGCGGGGGGATGATTTCGCGGATCTCGACGGCGGTCACCTTGATGCCCCAGCGGTTCGTAACCTCGTCCAGCTTGTCCTGCAGCAGATCGTTCAACTGGTCGCGCCGGGCGAGCACATCATCGAGGATCATGTCGCCGACCAGCGCGCGCAGCGTCGTCGTCGCGATTCCGCGCGACGCCCCGCGAAAGTCTTCCACTTCCAGCACGCTCGACAGAGCGTCGATCACCTTCATGTAGACGAGGAAGTCAATCGAGAGCGGCGCGTTGTCTTTGGTGATGGTCGTCTGCGGCTCGACGTCGAAGAAGATTTCACGCAGGTCGACCCGCACGCTGCTGTCGACAAAGGGGATCAGCAACACCAGCCCTGGACCGCGCGCGCCCAACGCGCGCCCTAGGCGGAACACCACCAGCCGCTCGTACTCGCGCACAATGCGGATCGACAACCGGGCGAGAATAACCAGCAACGCAAGTAGCGCGCCGAGGACGATCAGCGTTCCGACTTCCATAGCGTGTCTCCCTTTCTGCTTAGCGGGACGCTGCGCCCCCGCCGTCAGATGAATCGATTTCCTCGATCGGCTCGACTATCAGGGTCAGCCCTTCGACCGCCACGATCCGGACCCACTGCCCGGCCGGAACGGTTTCGCCATCGCGGGCAATGGCCGACCAGCCCTGTCCCTGAAACCAGACGCGCCCGCGCGGCTCCAGAGCGTCCCGCACGCGAGCAGTCTGCCCAATGTACCGCTCCTGCCCCGTGCGGACTGGTTCGCCCCGCGCGCGTACCACCTGCCGCACCACGATCACCAGAAACGCGCCCATTCCGGTCGCCATCAGCGCGATCAACCCAGGCGCGACGCGCAGAGTGGGCAACGCAGGGGAACCGGGACGCAGCGGGCGGAACAGGATCAGAGAGCCGAGCAGGAACGCCGCCACCGCCGCCACGCCGAGAAAGCCGGTCCCATCGGTGTTGAGCTCGCCGACAAACAGGCCAAGCGCGAGCAAGATGAACGCGACGCCCGCCCAGTTGGTCGGCAGATTACCCAGCGCGAAAAACGCCAGCAGCAGTGAAAACGCGCCGATGGTGCCGGGGATCGCCGTGCCAGGGCTGTAAAGCTCCGCGATGATCCCCAGGCTGCCGACGGTGAGCAGAATGAACGCGATGTTCGGGTCTGCGATGATATGCAGGAACTGGTCGCCAATGCTCATCGAAGCACGATGGCGTGGCGCGTCTGCCAGGGCAAGCGTTACCTCACCAGCGGCCGTCTCGACCGTCTGGCCGTCGATCTGCGCCAGCAGGTCGTCTACGTTGCGCGCCACGAGGTCGATCACGTTGAGGTCGAGCGCCTCGGTTTCGCTCACCGAGACGCTTTCGCGCACGGCTTCTTCGGCCCATTCCGCATTGCGACCGCGCTCGGTCGCCAGCGCGCGAATCGTCGCCGCCGCGTCATTCACGGCTTTCGCAGCCGACACCTCGTCCACGTCGCCAGTCAGCCCAACGGGATGCGCCGCGCCGGTGTTGGTGCTGGGCGCCATGGCGGCAATGTGCCCGGAGATCAGAATGAACAGCCCGGCCGAAGCAGCCCGCGCGCCCGCCGGAGACACATACACCGCGACGGGAACCGGCGACGCGAGAATGCCCTGCGTGATCTCGCGCATCGAGTCGGACAGCCCGCCGGGGGTGTCTATCTCGATGATCACAAGCGCGGCGTCGTGCTCGGCAGCGTCGCTCAGCACGTCGAGCACGTAGTTCGCCATCGGGGGATTGATAATGCCATCTACTTCTGCCAGGTAGATCGCGCCCGGCGCCTGAGCGCGAGCAGATCCGCCAAACCACAGCAGAGTCAGCCCAAGGAGCCATATTCCTGCGAGGAAAAACCGGATGAGCTTCATGTCGCTTTGGGCAACCGTAACGATTATTTTTCAGGGGGTACACGATCCCGGCGCCGGTGATCAGTGCTTACCACGATCCTAGCATAATTGGGATATGGGGCCTACTAATATCCCGCGCGCAGGACGTTCAGATACGACTTTCCCGTAAAACTATGCAATACGCACAAAAATTTGCGTGCAGATTCCGAACTGATTGCATCGTGCAATGGCATCGCTTCTCCATACAATGATTTCAGGCTGTATTTCGTCTTCAAAATTGGGCGATATGCTCAACAGGAGAGCGAGTGCCATGAGATCACGCCGATTTTTCAGAACGCTGTTCACCTTCATTGCCGCCATCGTTGTCGCGAACGCCGTCGTCGGTGTGAGCTTTGCACAAGACGAAAGCGATCCGGCCGCAACGCTGACGCGCAACCTCGACACGCTCTGGATGCTGATTGCCGCGTTTCTGGTGTTCTGGATGCAGATCGGGTTCGCGCTGGTCGAAGCGGGTTTTACGCGCACCAAGAACATCACCAACATTCTGATGAAAAACCTGTTCGACTTCGTCATCGGCTCGCTCACCTTCCTGGCGATTGGTTTCGCCCTGATGTACGGGGGTGACGGCGCATTCATCGGTGGAGAGCAGTGGTTCTTTCTCGACGGGGTGCCTGAGATCTTCCCAGGGCTGACCGTCTCGTTCTACGCGTTTGCATTTTTCCAGCTTGTGTTCGCCGCGACAGCCGCGACGATCGTCTCGGGCGCGCTGGCCGAACGCGCGCAATTCCGCGGCTACCTCGTCTACAGCGCCGTGATCTCGGTGCTGATCTACCCTGTCGTCGGACACTGGATCTGGGGCGGCGGCTGGCTGGCCCAACGCGGCACGGCATTCCACGATTTCGCCGGATCGACGGTCGTCCACTCCACCGGCGGCTGGCTGGCGCTGGTTGGCGCGATCTTCCTCGGCCCGCGCATTGGGCGGTTCGGCAAGAAGGCGGTCCCCATGCCCGGGCACAACATCACGCTCGCCATGCTCGGCACGTTCATCCTCTGGTTCGGATGGTTCGGCTTTAACCCCGGCAGCCAGCTTAACACCGATGCGCCGAGCATCTCTCTGGTGACGCTCAACACCAACCTGGCCGCGTGCGCCGGAGCGTTTGCCGCGGCGGCGATCGGCTGGTATTTGGTCGGCAAGCCGCAATTAAGCTGGAGCCTGAACGGCGCGCTGGCCGGACTGGTCGCGATCACGGCGCCCTGCGCGGTCGTCACCCCGACTGAAGCGATCATCATTGGCGGGATCGGCGGTGCGGTCATGTACGCCGTGGTCGTCGCGCTCGAACGGATGAAGATCGACGATCCCGTTGGCGCGGTTGGCGTTCATCTGGGCGGTGGCATCTGGGGGACGCTGGCAGTCGGCATCTTCGCGGACTCCGGCTCGATCACCGGGCTGCTGCACGGCGGCGGGATGGTGCAGCTTATCACACAGGTCTTGGGAATCATAACGGTCGGCGCGTTCGTCGTAGGTTCCGGCGCGGTGTTGTTCGGCGCGTTGAAAGCGAC
>CBINGT010000272.1:0-5462 GCA_966250245.1 uncultured Anaerolineae bacterium | reverse complement strand
ACCGTCTGGTAGAATATCTCCGCGATAGGTGAACACCTCCTTGTCGACGCCGGGTTCCTTTGTAATCAGCACATAGTGGACTCGTTCAGAATCGAGCTCAAATTCGACAATTGGTGTAAGGCGCTGGCCATGGAATTTGCCGATGAAGCAGTCAATGTCGTTCTTCCATGCCGCGAATAACGGGAATCCGTCATCGGGACAGTAGGATGCATCACCCGAGAAGTATCGACCGCATTTGGGGCATGTTTTCAGATATCCACTCATATGCCGGACGAACACGTGCGTCCGGAAATCCATCAGTGGAATGCCATCTTTGCCTACCTTCTGGTTAACGTAACTGATCGCGTTCAGATAAGCTGCGAGCAGCCGCTCGGGGGTTACCGTGGAGAATGCAGTGGGCGGAAGCGTGCGACTGATTCGATGCGTCAGGTCTGTAAATGATTGAGCACCTTCATGAAGAGCGTCGTGGATTGCTGCGACAATCGCGTTGCAGTGAAGCGCCTGATACACTTCTGACTTGTGAAGCTCGTCCCTGTAAAAATCGCTGCCACTGACTTTCTGCCCCGTCAAGCGACCAATCGATGTAGCAGCAGCGATCTCATCTAAGAAGTCCAAATCTTTGAGATCTGCGTCAGTAATCGGTGGTGGTGGTGTGATATGTGGTCTGGCGATTTCCTCTTCCACTGGTTCAACCAGTTTGTACGTCCCAATGTTGAACAATGAATGCACAAACGTGTCGAGCTTGGATTTGCTGGTAGGGGTGCTGATCAGCGTTGCACTTGTCCCAATGTGCGTAATCTTATTGTGGAAGTAGTACTTCAGCCGTGCTAGCAGATATTTGAGATGTGCCGCCTTGCTCCCCGTGTATGTGTGCAGCTCATCCAGAACCAGAAACCGCATCGACTGAGCCGATTGGCTAAAGATAGGATGATCCTTCCGGCGTGTGAGCATTCTATCGAGCATGACATAGTTCGTAATGAGGATGTCAGGGGGATTTGCCCGCATCTCATCTCGATATTGAAGCTCGTTCGAAAATCTCTGTTCGAGTCGTTCTTTGCTTGCGTTCTCAGGCGTTGCGGCTGTGTACAGGCCGAAAGTAATGGATGTGCCGCTCGTATATTGGCCGAGGCGGTCAATTTGATCGCCCGCTAACGCGTTCATCGGGTAAATCAGGATCGCTTTGACTCCGCGCTGTGTTGACTGCAGGCAATGTGAGATGATCGGGATCAGGAATGCCTCGGTTTTACCGCTACCGGTGCCAGTAGCAACAATCGTGTCATGTCCTGCCAGGATGGAGAGGATCGCTTGCTCCTGATGTACATACAATCCCTGTTCGAGCTTGGGAAAGCATGAGATTAGTTGCTCCGGTAGTCCTTGCTCATGAACAAAATTCGCGAACGGCGTCTCCGAACGCTTATAGTTTGGATTTAGGGACAGGTAAATATCGCTGTCGATTTCCATTCGTTCGAGAAGCTTCGAAACCTGTTCAGGTTTGATTGATTCAGCGAGGACGGACTCCAGTTTGGAGCGGTAGCGTTGGAGTAAGTCTTTAGCCGAATCAATTGGATTTGTAACCGCCCGCTTCACATGGCTTGGTGTTGAGTCGATATTCATCCCGCTTACGCTCGTGCTTTCTGAGCCTGATATAGCAGTTTCAAGAAATAGTAGACCAAAGTTCCCCAACTCTTTGTACAGTCAAACGGTTGTTTGGACAAGTCAGCTACAGGAATCATCAAGTATCAACATCCGTTGCATTGTTTATCGTTGAGAATCGAATCAATCCCTTTAAGCGCATCGCAGCGTATAACGATTTCAGAGCGCCAGTGGACGGTTCTGGTCCGTCGCTGGCGGGGTGGCGTGCGACGCGCACGCGAGGGAGAGGGGATACCATGCACATTCAGAAGCTCACTCTGCACACGCGCGATCTGTCCCTTCAGCGCACGTTTTTCAGCGAACAGTTGGGCATCACGCCGGTAGAACAGACAGATCGGTCGGTTGCGTTCCGGCTGGGACGCACGTTGCTCGCATTCGAGGAAAACCCGCGCTGGGACGGCCTCTACCATTACGCGCTGCAAATCCCCGCGCGCCAGTTTGAGTCGGCGGTCAGGTGGCTGAAACAACGGTGCCCGCTTTTGCAGAACAGCGAGGGCCAGCAGGTATTCTTCTTCGACATCTGGAATGCCCAGGGCGTCTACTTCGCGGATGCGGATGGGAATATCGCCGAGCTGATTGCGCATCACGATCTCGATTCGCCGGATGGGGCTGAGTTCGCTCCCGGCTCTATCCTCGGCGTAAGCGAGATCGGCTGGGTGGTCGATGACGTCCCGGCAGCGGTCCAGCGGCTGGAGCAGGAATACGCCCTGGCGCCCTATCGCGGTTATTCGCATCCGGAGTTCACGGCAGTCGGCGGCAGCGAAGGGCGCTTTATCGTGGTCACGCGGGGCCGTCCCTGGCTCCCGACCGGCCAACCCGCGACCGCTGGCTGGTTTTCGGCGGAGATCCTCACCCGCCAGGGGCAGCAAACCCTGGTCGCGCAGCCCGTTTAGCTCATTTCGCTTGCGTTGCGGATGCCACGTCATCCGCCATTGCGCCCGCGCATCCTTTAAAATCTGGATACAGGTGTCAGGTAAAGGGAGCGGGGCAATGAACAAATCGCAGCTAACAAACGACGATATCGCAAACGTGATGGACGAGATCGCGAACCTGCTTGAGGCGCAGGAAGCGAATCCGTTCCGCGTGCGGTCTTACCGGGAAGGGGCGAATACGCTCCGGCAGGTTGACGAGCCAGTTACCCGCATTGTCGAGCGTGAGGGGACCGATGGGCTGCAACGGCTGCCGAACATCGGGCAGGGGCTGGCGGCGTTGATTGGCGAGGTGGTCGAAACGGGTCGCTCGGATCTGCTGGATCGCTTGCGCGGGGAAGTCTCGCCCGTCAGCGTCTTTGCTCGCGTGCCGGGGATCGGCGAACGCCTCGCGCAGCGGGTGGTGGACGAGCTGGATATTCGGACGCTTGAGGAGCTTGAAGAAGCCGCGCACGACGGGCGCCTGGCGCGGGTCGAAGGGTTTGGCGCGCGGCGGGTCGAGGCGGTGCGAAATAGCCTGGCGGGCATGTTGAGCCGGGGAGCGCGCAGCCGCGCCCGGCAGCGCGTCGCAGGGGATGGTGAAGGCAGCGCTCGTCCGTCGGTAGCTCTGTTGCTGGAGATCGACCAGGAATATCGCCAGCGGGCCGAAGCTGGTGAGCTACGCACCATCGCGCCGACCCGCTTCAATCCGACGAACGAGGCGTGGCTGCCGATCATGGAAACCACACGTGAAGGCTGGACCTTCACCGCGCTGTATTCCAACACCGCCCGCGCGCACGAGCTGGGGAAGACGCGCGATTGGGTCGTGATCTACTACGAGCGCGATGGGCAGGAGCGGCAAAATACCGTCGTGACCGAGACGTCCGGTCCGCTGGCGGGCAAGCGAGTTGTGCGCGGCCGTGCAGAAGAAACGCGCCGGTATTACCGCGAGCAGAGCAGGGAACCGCAATAGCGCGGCAAGCGGGTAAAAGTGCGCTATCAGGAACTGAAAACGCGGGGCGGGCCTCACAACATTCCGAGACCCGCCCCGCGCGCTGTCAGCTTCGATTGAGCGCGCACTCAGCGCGGGGAATGCTCATTCGCGGAGCGGCGATTCGTCTCCAGGGTGGTCGCCACCCACCACGTGATGCCGAACGGGTCCATCACGCCGCCTTCCCGGTATCCGTATGCCTGGTCTTTCGGCGGATAGAGCGAGGTCGCGCCATGTGTGACGGCCTGCCGGTATACCCGGTCGGCATCGTCCACGAACAGATAGATGCTGGCGCGAGGCAGGGCGTCGCTGGGCTGCGGAGCGACTTCGCTATCGGGGTGAATACCGAGCATCACCGGGGAGTCGCCGATCTTTATCTGGACGTTACGTACCACGCCATTCGGGTCGACCGAGCGGCGAAGCTCCACCGCGCCGAAAGCGTTGCGGTAGAACTCGACCGCCTGATCGGCGTCTCGGACCATCAGGTAGGGCGTCGCCGTGTGATAACCTTCTGGGACTCCAGGGTAATCTGTTCTCATCGTGGTATCTCCCGTCCCTATCCAGCAATATGAATAGCACGTATGTTCTTATCATTATAAAATACTTGCATGAATAAGACAAATCATGATGAGAAATATTTGCTGCAAAACGCCTGGTGAGGGACGAGGAATTTAGACTAGATGGCTCGGGTTCGCAGCCAGGATTCTACAGTCAAGGCTTCCGGGTAGATCGCCAGGGTGGGGCCGGTATTCAGCTCAAGATCTGCCGTGCGCAGCCACGTCCACATGGTCGGCAGATCGTCTCCCACAAAGCGCTTGAACAGCCAGAGGGGCATCCGGAAGCGAGGCGGCTTCTTGCCCAGGATATCGCGATACAGCCGGCGGCATTCCTCAAGTGTTTTCACATCGCTCGCCAGCTTGATATCCTGCCCGATGTACTGCTCCGGCGCAGCGAGGACTCGCGTGACAATGGCGCCCATGTCGCTTGCAGCCAGCCAGACGACCGGGCGCGTTTCGCCCATCAGCCGAGGCATGAGGTGCCACGTGGAGACGGCCGGATAAAAATCTTTGTCGGTCATAAGCTCCATAAAGGCCATCGGGCGCAGGACGGTCAGCGGGATGCCAAGCGCCTTCATGTGAGCCTCGACCGCGAGCTTCGAGTCCCAAGAGCCGACTCCGGTTGGTTTGCCAACTCCTGCCGAGGCGTAGACGAGATGCTGCACGCCTGCTTCTTTCGCGAGGTTCGCAACCAGCTTGCCCTGCTGGATCTCGCTATCCGGGCTGCTGAGATAGGGATTCTGCACGCTAAACACGCCGTACGCGCTGTCGAAAACGTGCTCGAGGGACTGGCGGTCCGTCATGTCGCCCTGCACGACGTCGGCGCCAAGAGCCGCGAGCGCCTGCGCTTTCTCGCTCGCCGGATTGCGTGTCAGGGCGCGAACCTGCCACCCGTCGCGCAGAAGGGTTCGGGCGACGCTGCTTCCCTGGCGGCCGGTCGCGCCGGTTACCACCACAATTCGTTTGCTTGGCACGCTCACGGCATTCTCCGACGACTCGTCTGCCAGTGATAGTCTTCATGGTATTATTTATCAGAATATTATTTAAAAATCAGCGTGTCAATCACGAAAAACGCCTGCCGAGCCAGTTCCCGGCAGGCGTTCTCATTGCTCAATCGCGTAGCTGCTATGGCGTGCAGAGGTCGGACGGTGTCACATAGTCCGCGCTCAACCATCCGCGCTCGCCGAGATAGTCCACATAGTACCAGCCGCCGGATCGCTCAAACGCGGTCAGCGTGACGTCGAACGGGATCAGGCGGATGACCGCTCCGCTCGTATCCGGCGCAGCGCGCAGATTCAAGATGTCCCGCGTCGTGACGGTGCATCCGCTTAGAGTTGAGCCAGGAGACGGACT
>CBINGT010000271.1:0-5462 GCA_966250245.1 uncultured Anaerolineae bacterium | reverse complement strand
CGAAGCGCGCCAAGCTTGCCGAGCGCCAGGCGATCTACGAGACGCTGCGCGATGCGTTCGGCAAGAACGGCATCCCCGCGATGATGATTGAGGCGGCGATCCCCGAGCTGGAAGAAAACGCCAACTTATTGCTCAGCCGCATGACCAACGGGCGGATGCACGTCCGCCTGGACACGCAGCGCGAGAAGAAGACCGGCGGCGTGCAGGAAACGCTCGACATCCTGATCAGCGACGAGCTCGGCACCCGCGCCTACGAATCCTACTCTGGCGGCGAAGCGTTCCGGGTGAATTTCGCGATCCGCATTGCGCTCAGCCAGATGCTCGCGCGGCGGGCGGGCGCGCAGCTTCGCACGCTGTTTATGGACGAAGGCTTCGGCACGCAGGACGAGAACGGCCGCCAGCGGCTGGTCGAGGCGATCACCGCCGTGCAGGACAACTTTGACCTGCTACTCGTCATCACGCACGTCGAAGACCTGCGCGACGCCTTCCCGGTACAGATCGAAGTTCAGAAGACCGCCGACGGCAGCCGCGTTTCGATGCACTGACTCCTTCCGGGAGATCGCCATGCCGCTTTCGCTCGACCGTCAGAACGCTTACCGCAAACGCTATGCGCGCGCCCATCCCGGCTGGCGGCCCGCAACCGAGCGCTACGAGATGCTCATCCGCGCGCACCTGCGCCCTGGCATGACCGTGCTCGACCTGGGGTGCGGGCGGGGCGGCGTGCTGGAACAACTCGGCGCGGCGGTGGAGCGCCCGATCGGCCTGGACCCCGATTTTGCTTCGCTGCGGGAACATCGTCTGCCGGACCTACCGCGCGCGGTCGCTTTGGCGGATGCGCTGCCGCTGCGCGCGGGCTGCGTGGACCTCGTGCTAGCGAGCTGGGTGCTGGAGCATGTGACTAACCCGGCGCGCGTGTTCGGGGAGATCGGGCGCGCGCTCCGGCCGGGCGGGGCGTTCATCTTCCTAGCACCGGGCGCGCACAGCCTCGCCGCGCTGATCAACCGGGCATTCGGACCGCTGCAACGCTGGCTGGTCCCCCGGCTGTACGGACGGCACGAAACCGACGCCTTCCCGGTCGTCTACCGCGCCAACACCCGCGCGCAGATTGAGGCCCTGGCGCGCGGCGCGGGGATGCGCCTCGACACGCTCCTGCAAATCCACGACCCGACCTATTTCGCGTTTCACCCGCTGCTGTTCCGGCTCAACGCGGCGCTGTCAAGCATCCTGCCACCGTCAATGGCGGAGCATCTGGTGGGGGTATGCGTGAAGAGCAGCAGTTAGCGGTTAGCGATTAGCGGTTAGCAAAAAGCACGCAGTCGCTAACCCTACTCCCTATTCCCCACTCCCTACTCTCCAAATTCTGTATAAATCTACAATGCTTCTGTAAGTTTTCTACCATTCTGCGCGACAATTCGCTAAACTTGAACGAGGTCCGGCGCAGCGGCCGGTCCCCAGACAGCGCAGGGTGTTTTTCCATGAAGCCATTTCTCTACAAGCTGAACGTCGCGCGATTGGCGTTGTTTCCCCTGGGGTTGGGGCTGGCGCTGGTGCTGGTGAGCGGCACGCTCAACCGCGTGATGATCGTCGAGCTTGAGCTGCCCGCTTCGCTGGTGGGCCTGTTCTTCGCGATGACGCTGGTGATCGCTCCGGCGCGCATGTGGCTCGGCTACCTCTCGGACGGCTATCCCGTACGTGGCAAGCGCCGCGAGCCATATATCGCGCTCGGCGCGCTGATTTTGGCGTCCGCCGTGATCGCTGTCACGCTGCTGATGATCAAAAGCGAGAACCGGGGCGTCGTGGTCGCCCTGGGCGGCCTGCTGGCGTTCATCGTCTACGCGATCGGCGTCAACCTGTCCAGCAACACCTTCGAGGCGCTGCTGGCGGACCGCTTTCACGGCGATGCCCGTCCGCGCGCGGTGACGCTGTTCAAGATCGCGATGTTCACCGGGATCATGATCGGCGCGCTCGGCCTCGGCCGCCTGCTGGAACCGTTCGATACGGAGCGGTTCATCGCCATTGTGGTCGGGGTGATGGCGCTGTTCATCACGCTGGCGGTGATCGGCACCTTCCGGCAGGAACCGGCGCTCCCCGCGCTCGAAAAGATCAGCCGGCAGGCTGCCGAGCAACCTTTCTGGACCGTGATCCGCACCGTGATCTGGCAGGATCGCCACGCGCGCCGCTTCTTTGTGCTGGTGGTGCTGAGCACGCTCGGCACGCTGGCGCAGGACGTGTTGCTCGAGCCATACGGCGCGCTGGTGCTCGATATGACCGTCGCGCAGACCACCCGCCTCACCGCGCTGTGGAGCACCGGCACGATGATCACGCTGGTCGTCTCCGGCGTGTGGCTGATCAAGCGCTGGGGCTACATGGCCGCGCTGCGCACCGGACTGGCGATCAGTGTAGTGGTGTTCGGCGGGATCGTCGTGGCAGGCGCGATCGGCAGCGTACCGCTGTTCATGGCGCTGGTCCTCGCGCTGGGGCTGGGCGCCGGGCTGGCGATGGCCGGTCTACTGACCGCCGCGATCGAGTTCACCACCACCCTGCGCGCCGGGCTGCTGATGGGCGTGTGGGGCATGGCGTCGGAGTTCGGACAGTCGGCCGGCGGGCTGCTCGGCGGCGTGGTGGTAGACATTCTGCGTGCGCTGACTGGCGGCAACAACTGGATCGCTTACGGCACCGTCTTCACGATCGAGGCGATTCTGCTGGTGATCGTGCTGGCGCTGGCCGGGGAACTGCACATCGAGCACGCGGCAGCCCGCACGGAAGCGCCCGCCCAGCCGCGCACGGCCACCGACGAGATCCTCGCCGCAGGGCTGTAAACGCAAGATCGGGAGTGGGCAACACGAATCGGCCCTATTCCCCACTCCCTACTCCCTATCCCCTCGCTCTTCGCCGCTTGCATTTCCCTCGCGGTCGTTGTACGCTGGACCGCATGAGAGAAACCCAGGCGATTATCGAACGTGTGCGGCGGATTTCCGCCGATCTCCAGCAAATTGATCTGTCAACCGACCCGTCGTTGTCACAGCTTCAGCCGGGGCACTCGCTGTTCGCGCACCTGCTTGAAAACACGCAGTTTACGCCCTACCTGCGCGAGCAGTGGTTCCCGATTGCGGTTGGCGCGGCGCGCGTCGTCGTGGAGCTTCCCCCACAACAGCGCTACCATCCGGGGCAAGTCGTCAGCCTGCTGTCGCCGGTCGGGCGCCCGATCCCCTTGCGCGCCAACGTGCAACGCGTCCTGCTGATCGCGCACGACACCCTGCCGACGCCGTTCATCTTGCTGGCGCAGCAGTTGATTGCGAGCCAGGTGGCGGTGACGCTAGTCCTCAGCGGGACGGCGCTGCGCTATCCGCTGGAGCTTCTGCCGCCCGAAATCGAGGTTGTGCATGGGGACAGTGGGTGGACGTGGCCCGATCAGGTGCAGACGATCAACTGGGCGGATCAGGTCATCGCGCTGGCGCCACCCTACGCGCAAATCGAGACGTACGGCGCGCTCTACGAGATGATCGCGCAGCTTCGCCCCGGCGACGTGCCCGAAAACTACGCGCTTGGCCTGTTCCACCAGCCGCTCGCCTGCGGGACGGGCGCTTGCCAGGCGTGCCAGGTGACGTGCAAAGGCGGCGACCTGCTGGCGTGCACCGACGGTCCGGCTATCGACCTGAAGCGAGTGAGCTTCCGATGACTGCTCTTGTACAGCATGTCTTGTTTGTCGGCGCGCACCCCGACGACGAAACCGTCATGGTGGGGGGAACCTTCGCCCTGCTGAAAGCGCGCGGCGTGGGCACGCACGTCGTCTGCGCGACGGACGGTCAGGGCGGCGAAACGGGCGGGCTGCCTGAGATCACCACGCGCGAGATGCTGGCGACTGTCCGCCGCCAGGAGCTTCGTTGCGCGGGCAATGCACTCGGCCTGGACAGCGTGACGCTGCTCGGCTATGAGGATCCGGTCGTCGGGCCGGACGAAACTCTGTTCGGCTTCCAGGCGGACGAGAACACACTCGTCGCGCAGATTGTGGCTCAGATCCGGCTGATCGGCGCGGATGTTGTGCTCAGTCACGGCAGCAACGGGGAATACGGACATCCCGCGCACGTCCAGGTGCATCAGGCGACGCGCCGCGCGGTCGAGCAGCACGCGCCGGACGCGGTATTCTACGGCGTGGCCGCGCTGGTGCCCGGCGTCGAGGACCGGCTGTGGAACCGGGACGATCCGGCGCACTTGGCGCTCGATATTACGCCGTGGATCGAGCGCAAGCACGCCGCGATGCTCTGTCACCGGACGCAGCACGCGCTGTTTATGCGGCGGCGCGCGCTCCAAACCGTGCAGCAGGCGACGCGCACGATCGAGGCGTTTCACCGCTTCTGGCCGCCGGTTCCCGACGGGGAACTGCCGGACGATCCCTTCGCCCAACTGCTGCTCGACGCCGGAGCGCGGCCCGGCGCGGAGTGGGGCCCGGCGCGGAGTGGGGCGCCTAATCCGTTGGAGACACGCGCATGATGATCGACCTGACCTACGGGGGCAAGTCACCGCTAACCGTCAACAATCCGGTGCTGCTGGCATCGGGCGTCGCAGGCTATGACGGCGGGCCATATAGCGGCGTGATCGACCTCTCCAAGCTCGGCGCGATCGTCACCAATCCGCTCACCTGGCGGCCCCGCCACGCGGCGAACGGTCCGCGCGTCGTGCCACTTCCGGCGGGCGTGCTGGTCCACACTGGCCTGCCAAACCCCGGCGTGCGCCGCGCCATCAAGCTGTATCGCGCGCGCTGGGCGCGGAGCCTCTCGCCGGTGATCGCGCATGTCGTCGCCACGACCGTCGAGGACGTCGCCGCGTCGGTTGCGGAACTGGAGCGGTGCGAGGCGATCGCCGGAATCGAGCTTGGCTTGCACGACCGCGCGACGCCCCGCGACGTCGAGCTCATTCTCCGCGCCGCGCAAGATGCCACGATGCTCCCGCTGATGGTGCGCCTGCCGCTGTATACCGCGCTGGATCTGGCGCCCGCCGCGCAAGACGCCGGAGCGGGCGCGCTGGTGGTCTCCGCGCCGCCGCGCGGGACGGTGCGCGATCCGCTGTCCGGCCAGCTTGCTGGGGGGCGAATTTACGGACCGTGGCTCAAAGCGCAGGCGCTGCGCGCGGTGGGGCAGGTCGCGCGGGCGGTGTCGATCCCGGTGCTCGGCTGTGGCGGGATCCACTCGCCAGACGACGCGCGAGACTTTCTCGACGCGGGCGCGGTCGCCGTGCAGATCGACACGCTGCTGTGGGCGCATCCGCACATGGTCGAGGTGATCGCGCGCAACCTCGGCGGACTGGAATTAACGCGCGTCGCCGGGGCGCTGGCCGACGAGTGGGAGCCAGGCATGGGGCAGACGATGTGGAAGCGCCGCCTGTGGGACCGCCCGCATCGCCCGCTTGACGTGCGGCCGCTGCGCCCGCCGGAAGATTTGCCGGAGTGAGCGGTTAGCAGTTAG
>CBINGT010000270.1:0-5467 GCA_966250245.1 uncultured Anaerolineae bacterium | reverse complement strand
CTAGCAGGTCGATGCCGCCGGTGTGTTGGAGAGGGTTGGCAGCGGAGTGGGGTAGAGGCGCGCTGCTATTGCAGGCCGGGATGCTCCGCCAGCAGCGCGTCGATCGCTTTCTGCGCGTCGACCATCTGCTTCATCAGCGTGAAGACGCCCGTCGTGCGCTGCGCCTGACCGCGCTTCATCGCCTCAAGCTCGGCCTGCGCTGCCTGCATCTGGCGGCGGAGCGCGTCGAGCCGCTCCCGCGCGGCGTTGAGCGCCTCGGGGTCGGGCGTGGGCTCCGGCTTGGGCGGGGCGGGCGACTTCGGCGCGGGGACCGGCTCGGCAGCGGGCGCAGCGTTCTCGACCGGGGTGGCGGGCTGGGCTTGCGCTGCCTCGGCGGCGGCTTTGCGGGCGCTCGCTTTCAGTTCCTTGACCGCCTGCCGCGTGCCGTAGAAGATCGCGCGACCGATCTCCGGCGTGACGTACTGGCGAGTCAGCGCGAAGAAGATCCCGCCCACCGTTCGGCGGCGGCTGCCATCCGGCACCAGCATCCCGCCCGCGTCCTCGATCGCCTGCGCGCGGCGCGCCATTTCCTGAGCGAACCGCACGCCGCACAGCCCGACCGTCTGCTGGATCATCATGCGCGGCCACTTGAATTTCTCGTGAAGCTGCACGGCGATGTCGTTGCTGACCTGGATCTGCCGCCGGGAGATCTCGTAGGGGCCGTCCGGCGGGGCGGCAGGCGTGGCGACGATCGGCTGCTCCCCAACCGACCTCCCGTTCAATTGCCCGACCACGACCAGCACCGGCTTCTCTGTGTCTACCGTCACCAGCGCGCGGCGCAGGTCCGTACCGTCACGCGGCGGCAGCCATTCGATTGCAGTCACCGAACCGTGCTTCTCGAACAGGGCATTTATCTCTTCCTCGCCACAGTCCGGCGGAAGATCGCACACATAAATCTGGATATTCACCGGTTCTGCCCCCTCATGTTGCCCATCTACCTCGCGTTTGCACGCGTGCAAGCCTCCATTATAAGGGAGACGCGCCCGCGCCGCACGTTCTTAATTGCTACTGTGCAGACTGTTTGCTCAGCGGCAGGGGCTGTGCTATTGTGAGGCGGTTTCTCAGCGAAAGGGGCACGCATGAAGATACTGGTGGCGGTCGCAAGCAAACATGGCAGCACGCGCGGGATCGCGGACGCGATCGGCGAGACGCTGCAGCAGGCGGGGCACGCGGTCGACGTGCGCAACGCGCAGGACGCGCCCTCGGTGGATGGGTACGACGCAGTGGTCGCGGGCAGCGCGATTTACATGGGCAACTGGATGTCTGAGGCGAAGGCGTTTCTCCAGCAGAACGAGGGACGTTTCGCCGGGAAGCCGGTCTGGCTGTTTAGCAGCGGTCCGCTTGGCGACGACTATCCCGAAGGCATGGGCGTGCCCACGAACCTCGACGATCTGATGGCGCAGACCGGCGCGCGCGGGCATGAGGTGTTCGTCGGGCGGCTGGACAAGAGCGCGCTGAGCCTGGGCGAGCGCATCATCTCCAAGGCGGTCAAGGCGCCGGAAGGTGACTTCCGCGACTGGGATACGATCCGCGCCTGGGCGCAGGGGCTAGCGGAGCAACTAGCAGTTAGCGGTTAGCGATTAGCGGTTAGCAAGAGCAGGGAATAGGGAGTAGGGAGTGGGGAATGGGGAATAGAGAATAGGTAACCACGCCGCGATGTGTAGGGGCGGAGCTTGCTCCGCCCGCTTTTTTCTCTGGCTGCACAGATCATGGCGTGCTTCTGAAAAACCTCATCCCCTTAGCTTCCAGCATTTTCCCCTCTCCGTTTACGGAGAGGGGCCAGGGGTGAGGTTCTTTGCGGGGGAATAGGGAATAGGGAGTAGGGAGTAGAAAATAGGGGCGGGTCATGCTGGCGACCTTCTCCCCTTCCCTCCGCTTGCGTGGGGGAAGGGGGCGGGGGATGGGGGGCTAGCGGGTCAGGCAAGCGGGCGGAGCTTGCTCCGCCCCTACGTTGCATGCCGCCATTTCCCCTCTCCCCGCGACGCAGTCGCAAGAGGGAGAGGGGCCAGGGGTGAGGGGCTAATCGCTGCCCCGCAACCTTTCCCCACACCGCGCGTAATATTCTGTGAAACCTTGCACAAGCCGGTCGCGCCGGGAAATACGAGGCATCCCACCGTGAAGATCCGCACGCTCACCCCATCGCCCGCGCACGTCCCAACCGCCCTCATCCGCCGCGGGATCGCCTTGCTCCCCGCCGCGATCACCCGCGCCGCCAGCGCACGCACCTACCAGATCATCGGCACGCTGGTGGACAGCGGCCGCACGCAGAACGCCTACCGCGCCTACGCTTACTTTCGCTGGGTGGACGACCAGATCGACGGCTCGGCGTGGGAGCAGGCGCAGCGGCTGGCGTTCGTAGCGCGGCAGCAGGCGGTCGTCGCCAGCGCCTACGCAGGGCGACCGCTGCACCCTCTGGCGCCGGAAGAGCAGATGGCGGTCGATCTCATCGCCAGCGATCCCGCGCCAGACAGCGGCCTGGGCCTGTACATCCGGCACATGATGGCGGTGATGGTGTTCGACGCGGAACGGCGCGGCCGCCTGATCACCCAGGCGGAGCTTGACGCCTACACGCGCGATCTTGCCATCGCGGTGACCGAGGCGCTGCACTATTTCATCGGCCACGACGATCCTTCGCCCCAGATTGAGACACGCTATCACGCCGTTATCGCCGCGCACATCACCCACATGCTGCGGGACACCTGCGACGACCTGAGCGCCGGATATTTCAACATCCCGCGCGAGGCGCTGGACGCGGGTGGGATCACCCCCTTTGACGTGCACAGCGACGCCTATCGCGCCTGGGTGCAGAGCCGCGTGCAACTGGCGCGGGAGATGTTCCGGGCGGGGCGCGACTATCTGGCGCAGGTGCCAAACGCCCGCTGCCGGATGGCCGGGGAAGCCTATTGCGCCCAGTTCGAGGCCGAGCTGGATTTGCTTGAGCGCCATGCGTATGTCGTCCGCTCTGACGAGCGGCAGGAGAGAATCTAACGATGCCCGCGAAACAGTCCACCGCACTCGTCATCGGCGCCGGGATCGGCGGGATCGCCACGGCCGCGCACCTCGCCAAACAGGGCGCGCGTGTGACCGTGGTCGAGAAGAACCGCGAGCCGGGCGGCCGCTGCGGCCAGTTCACCCGCGACGGACACACCTTCGACACCGGTCCGACACTGCTGGTCATGCCGCTGTTGTACGAGTCAGAGTACGCGGCGCTCGGCGTGCCGCTGCGCGAGGCGCTCGATTTGCAGCGGGTAGACCCGACCTATCGCCTGGTGTTCGACGACGCCAGCCAGATCGCGCTGACCTCGGACCTCAACCGGATGCGCGAGCAGTTGGAAGCGATCGAGCCGGGCAGCTTCGACGGGTTCCTGCGCTACGTCGAGGAAGGGCATCGTCACTACACGATCGCGCTCGAAAAGCTGGTGGACCGCGATTTCCGCAAGGCGAGCGAGTTCTTCAGTCTGCGGAACCTGCCGCTGCTGTTCCAGGTGAAGCCGCTGGCGCGCCATTACCGCCACATGCAGACCTATTTCGACTCGCCGCGCCTGAAAGCCGCCTTCACCTTTCAGGACGTGTACATGGGCCTCAGCCCCTTTGAGGCGCCCGCCACCTTCTCGATGATGCCCTACACCGAGCTGGCGCATGGCGTGTGGTATCCGCGCGGGGGGATGTACGCCATCGTCGAGAGCCTGATGCGGATCGCGGAGCGGGCGGGCGTGCAGTTCGAGTTTGGCGCGCCGGTCGAGCAGATCGAGGTGCGGGGTAATCGCGCTCGCGCCGCGCTGATGGCCGATGGCCGCCGCCTGGAAGCGGATGTGATCGTCGCCAACGCGGACCTGCCGTATGTCTACGACACGCTGCTCCCGCCGGAAGGCGCGCCGATGTCCCGCAAGCGGTTCTCGTGCTCGACCATCAGCTTCTTCTGGGGCGTGGATAAGACGTACCCCGACCTTGGGCCGCACACGCTGTTTCTGGCGGACGACTATCGCGCCAATTTCGACAGCATCGAGCGCCACGATCTGCCCGCCAACCCGAGCCTGTACATCCACGCGCCGGGCCGCCTGGATCCCGCTACCGCTCCCCAGGGGCAGGACACGCTGATCGCGCATGTGCCGGTGGGGCATCTGGACGAGCGCGGCGAGCAGGATTGGCGGCTGCTGCGCGACGAGGCGCGCGAGGCGGTCTTCGCGCGGGCGAGGTTGCTCGGCGTGACCGACCTGGACCAGCACATCAAGTTTGAGGTGAGCTACACGCCGCTGTCGTGGCGCAAGCGGTACAACTTGGTCAAAGGGGCCACGCACGGGCTGAGCCACACGTTGATGCAGCTTGGCTACCTGCGGCCCCGCAACCGGCACGCGCGCTATCGCAACCTGTATTTCGTGGGCGCGAGCACGCATCCGGGCACGGGCGTGCCGACGGCGCTGGTGTCGGCGCGGCTGGTGGCGCGGCGCATCGCGGACGAGCACGCGATCGAGCCGGTGCGCGATCCGCGCCGCACGACGCAGACGATGATCCCGCGCTACGCCGCTGGGCGGTGAGGGTAGGGAGTAGGGAGTGGGGAATAGGGAGTAGGGGGCTACCAGACTTCGAGTGCTAGATTGGGCACTTCGCGGAAATGTGCATCGCGCGTAGCAAGTATCAAGCCGTATTGAAGGGCAAGTGCTGCGATCCAAATGTCATTCTCAGGGATCGGACGGCCCTTTGCCCGAAGTGCCTGCTTGATCTGCCCATATTGCTCGGCGGTTGCCACGTCGCAGGAGATTACAGTATTTCCTGCGACGAACTCCCTGATCCGCCTCACGTTTTCACTAACCCGGCGCGAACGGTACGCGCCAAAGTAAAGCTCGCCGACGGCGATGCTTGGTAGGTAGATCGTCGTGTTTTGAAGTCGCTGGTCGATAGAGGGTTCGTTGTTGAAGTAAGCGATGATGAGGACAGTGTCAAGCAGGTAGTTACTGCCAGTCATTCCAGTCTATCCGCTCGCAGTCTTCTTCGATAGCGCGGCTCATTTCTTCAAGGTCTTCCGGCGTGAAATCAAATTCGTGTCTCCGTTGAATCAACACTTCGCCAGGAACGCCCGGCGGCAGGGGAGAGGTTTGAAGACGCCGCGCGACGGCTAGCAAATGTTCTTGCTGCTCTTGCGTTAGCCGATCCAGTTCATGCATGATCTGGTCCTTGACAGATTGCGTGCTCATCGTGTGCAACTCCATACAACCTGATGCAATTGTAGCACGACGCAGACGATGGTGCCGCGCATCGCGGGATGCTTACGGGTTTGGTAGGGGCCAAGCTTGCTCGGCCCGTTGATTCTGAGTGTGATTGCGATGGCGGGCGGAGCAAGCTCCGCCCCTACACAATGGCGGGTTTATCCGTCGCTCGCGTCACTGTCCGGCGGGTTGGTGAAGATGCTCATATCGTAGCCGGGATGCCA
>CBINGT010000269.1:0-5469 GCA_966250245.1 uncultured Anaerolineae bacterium | reverse complement strand
GCACCGGGCGCAGAGCGGCAATTGCTCCCCATGCACGTGAAACGACCGTTCCGCAATGCGGTGGCAGACGGCGTAGCCAATGGCGGTCGCCTTGCCGAGCACGCCGGGCGGCGTCGCGGTCAGCCACGCCAGCCCGATCAGCGCCGTAGTGACCAGCAGCCCGCCGGTCAGCATGCGGGGGTACGTGAGCGACGGCTCAGGGTTCTCGGGGGTGGTCATCGGTCGGGCGCTTTCCCAGGCTTTCCACTGACGGCAGGGTCCTTGCCGCGCTATAATGCGAAAAGCAGCGGTTAGCTGTTAGCCGTTAGCGATTAGCAAGAACCAGATAGCGGTCGTGTTGGATGCTGCGATCCGCTAACTGGAATCACGAGCTGCGTCCAGTAAGGCCGCTTTGGCTAACTGCTAATTGCTGACTTCTAACGTAGCGTACAAGCAGTCCGGCGGCAAGCCGCGACGGAGGGATGCATGCAGTTTCTGATCACGGGCGGGGCAGGATTTATCGGGCATGCGCTGGCGCGGCGCTTGCTGGACGAGGGACATAGCGTCCGCGTGGTGGACGATCTGAGCGCGGGCGATCCGGGCCGCTTGCCCGAAGACGCGATCTTTGCGCGTGGAGATGTCAACGACGTGCCGCGCCTGTGGACGCTGCTCCAGGGCGTGGATTGCGTCTACCACCTCGCCGCGCGAGTAAGCGTCTCTGAGAGCATCCGCTATCCGCGCGAGTACAACACGGTGAACGTCGGCGGGACGGTCAGCGTGCTCGAGGCGATGCGCGATGTGGGTGTCAAGCGGCTGGTATTCGCCTCGTCCGGCGCGATCTACGGGGAGCAGTCTCAGCAGCCGCTCGTCGAGACGCTTCCCCCCGACCCGCGCTCGCCCTACGCCGTCAGCAAGCTCGCCGCAGAGCACTATATCCGCACCATTGGCCGCCTGTGGAACGTCGAGACGGTCAGCTTGCGGATTTTCAACGCCTATGGGCCCTTCCAGCAGCTTCCTAACGCGCATCCGCCTGTCATCCCGCAGTTCATCCGGCAGGCGCTCGGCGGCGGATCGCTGGTGTTGCACAACGGCGGCACGCAGACGCGCGATTTCGTGTACCTGGATGATGTGGTCGATGCGCTGGTTGCCGCCGCTACGGCGCCGGACGTGGACCGCCGGATCATCAATGTTGGCAGTGGAACCGAGACCAGCATTCGCGATCTGGCGCTAGCGGTCGGCGAGGTGACCGGGCGGGACGTGCATCTGCTCGACGTCACCGGGCAGAGCGGCGGTGTCAGCCGGATGCGCGCCGATCTGACGCTGGCGCGCGAGCTGCTTGGCTACGAACCGAAGGTGTTTCTGCGCGAGGGCTTGCAGCAGATGGTGGAGCGTGACGTGCGCTTCAAGCAGCTTGCCTCGCGCGAAGCGTGAAAGGGGGTGCCGCAAGATGCGACGGACTCTGAGCGCTGTTCTGCTGGCGGTGTTGCTGCTTTTGCCGGGAACGGCAACGCTCGCACAGGACTTGCCCGACTTCACCGCGATCATCGACACGGAAGACGTTATGGCGCACGTGCGCGCGCTCTCGGTCGCGATCGGCGCGCGGCCGATGGGCAGCGAGGCCGAGGCGCGCGCGGCGGAGTACATCGCCGCTGCGCTGCGTGACTGGGGCTATGAAGTCGAGATGCAGACCTTCGAGTTCGACTCGGGAGGGAGCGTTGCCACCTCGCGCAACGTGATCGCGACGCGGCCCGGCGACGGCTCCCCGGTGGTGATCGGCGCGCACTTCGACTCGGCGGATGTGGGCGCTGGCGCGGGCGATAACGCGTCCGGCGTGGCGGTGATGCTCGCTGTGGCGGAAGCTCTGCGCGACGTCGAGCTGGTGCATCCGGTGGTGTTCGTCGCGTTTGGGGCGGAAGAAGGCGGCCTGTTCGGCTCCGATGCGTACGTCGACCAGTTGGGCGACGAAGCGAGCGACATCCTCGCTATGCTGAACATCGACTCGGTCGGCGTCGGCACGACGCTGTACGTCTATGCGGGCGCGGTGATCACCTGGCCGCACGACGACTCCGAGCCGGAGATCGATGGCGGCCCGGTGTGGGTGCGCGATCTGGCGCTGGACCTTGCGGCGGAGATGAACATGGACGTGTTCACCACGCCGAGCCACCCCTGGAACGGCTACATCGGCGACTGGAGCGATCACTATCCATTCGTCGAGGCGGGCGTGCCGGTCGCCTATTTCGAGGCGTGGCTGTGGGATGGCGACGTCGATCCCTGGTGGGGCCAGGAGACACCGGAAGGGGACGTTATGCACACGCGCGCCGACGTGTACGAGGCGGTCAAACCGGCGCAGGTCGAGCAGGTGGCGGAGCTGGTCGCCGCGACGGCCGCCGCGATCGCCAGCGGCAGCGCCGCGCCACAGTGAGCGGGCGTCATTTTTTACAGAATCCGAATAGTTCCCGCCGCGCTGATAGAGTAAGATGGAGCCTTGCCTTCCCTGGCTTCAGGCCAAGCAGTGTTTGAGTTAATGCCTACAAGGAGCAGACAATGAAACGCTGGTGGATGCTTGCGGCGATTGTGCTCACCCTGGCGATGGCCGGAACGGTGCTCGCGCAGGGCGACACGTCGATCGCGTATGGCGAGACAGTCGAGGGCGAGGTGACGGACAGCCAGTTCGAAGTCCCGTTTGTGTTCACGGGCTCGGAAGGCGATGTCATTCACGCGCGGATGGTGGTGGACGACTCGGGCGAATTCTACGAGCCGAGCCTGATCCTGCTGGATGCCGATAATTCGGTGGTGGCGTCGTACGACGGCTGGTATGAAGCGACCCTGCTCGCGGCACTGCCAGCCGATGGGGAATACACGCTGCTGGCGAGCCGCGTTGGCGGCCGCACTGGGACCGATACCGGGAACTTCACCCTGACGCTCGACCTGCTGAGCGGCATCCGGGTCGGCGAGCCGGTCGAGGGCGAGATGACGAACCAGGATGTTGTGCTGTACGCGGTTCCGGCGGACGCGCCGTTCACGCTAGAGTTCGAGCGTGTGTCGGGCGATTTCGCGCCGGAACTGACGATCAACATCATGGGCGAGTTCGGCGAGTTTGAGGTAATCGGCACGGCGTACGGCCAGACGGTCCGCAAGCTGACGCTTGAAGTCGAGCCGGACCCGGAGCGGGCGGTCGATTTCTACGTGATCCAACTGGCGCAGTCGCAGTGGGACTGGAACTTTGATCTGGCTTCGGCGCAATACAGGCTGACCTTCACGCAGTAACACCCCACACCTGAACCGACACGGGCGGGCCGCGAGCGGCTCGCCCTTTTTGTTTCCCCGCCGCGCGGATTATACTCTAGGGCGTGTTACGGACTTGACGGGCTGAACGGGAGCGCCGGAGTCGGTTTCTCTCGTAGGGGCGCAGCAAGCTGCGCCCGCTGCTAGAACAGCGGTAGACATCTACGGGCGGAGCAAGCTCCGCCCCTACATTCAGCGGCGGATTTCTCCGCGTGCCAGTCTGCGAAGTTCGGAGCAGCTACCAGCCCCTGCGCAGATGTTTGCCCAAAGGACTCGCTATGTCAGATGGATCGCCTGCCGGAGCGCGGGCGCTCAACGCGCGGCAGTTGGCCCAGGCCGCCGGGATCGTGATGCTGGCGTTCGTCGCCAGCGGTGTGCTCGGACTTGTGCGCCAGGCGGCGATCGGCGCGGCGTTCGGCGCGGACGTCGAGCTAGACGCGTTCGTCGCGGCGCAGCGCGTCCCTGAGACGCTGTTCGTGCTGGTCGCGGGCGGGGCGCTCGGGTCAGCGTTCATCCCGGTGCTGGCGAGCTTTCTGGCGAAGTCTGACGAGGTGAGCGCGCGCCGCCTGACGGACGCCGTGATCACGCTGCTGGTGATTGTGTCTGGCGTGCTGGCGCTCGGCGCGGCGATTTTCGCGGGGCCGATCATGCGTCTGGCGTTGCTTCGCGGCGCGGACCCCGCGACCCAAGAGCTGGCGATCGAGCTGATGCGGATCATGCTGATCACCGTGGTGATCTTCTCGATCAGCGGCCTGTTCATGGGGCTGCTCAACGCGCACCAGCATTTTCTGAGCCCGGCCCTCGCGCCGAGTGCCTACAACCTGGGGCTGATCTTCGGCGCGCTGGTGCTGGCGCGCGGCGGGAACGTTCACGGGCTGGCGTGGGGTGCGGTGATCGGCTCGGCGCTGCATCTGCTGGTGCAGGTCCCGGCGCTGGCGCGGATCGGCTTCCGCTGGCGGCCGCTGCCAAACTGGCGCGTGCCGGGCGTGAGCGAAGTGTTGCGGCTGATGGGCCCGCGCGTGCTGGGGCTGGGCATCGTGCAGGTCAATTTCTGGGTGAGCACGGCGCTCGCTTCGGGGATGATGGCGGGCAGCGTCGCCGCGCTGAACAACGCGTTCATCCTGATGTTCACCGTGATCGGCGTGCTGGGGCAGAGTGTCGGCACGGCGGTCTTCCCGACGCTTTCGACGCTCAGCGCGCAGCACAACACCGACGAACTACGCCGCACGCTAGCGCGCGCGCTCAGCAGCGTGTTGTTCCTTTCCATCCCCGCCGGGATCGGGCTGGCCGTGATCAGCGAGCCAGTGGTGGCGCTGGTGTACCAGCGCGGCGAGTGGACCGCAACTGATACGGCGGGCACTGCCTGGGCGCTGGCCTTCTTCAGCATCGGGCTGGCGGGGCACACCGTTCTCGAAATTCTGGTGCGCGCTTTCTACGCCCTGCACGACACGCTGACACCGGTGAAGGTCGGCACGCTGACCATGCTGCTCAATATCGCGCTGGCGCTGGTCTTGATCCGCGTCTTTGGCTATCCGGACAGCACAGACTTTGCGCGCGGGCCGATCGGCGGGCTGGCGCTGGCGATGTCGATCGCAACTGCTATCGAGAGCACGGTGCTGTGGATCATCCTGCGCGGCCGGATCGGCGGGCTGGACGAGCGGCGCGTGCTGAGCGGCGCGGCGCGGACGCTCGCATCGGCGGGTGCGATGGCGCTGGTGGCGTGGGCGTTCCTGGCTGCGCTGCCCGACCTGCACGCGCTGGTGCGAGCGGTCGGCGCGGCGGGCGCGGGCGCGGCGGCATTTTGGAGCGCGGCGCTGTTGCTCGGCGTGGACGAGGCCGAAGCGGTCCCCCGGATGGTTCTCGCGCGGTTGCACCGGGGTTGACGGGTGGTCTGCGGCCCGTTGCTGTGCGATGATCGGTACGGCGGCGGACCCTCATCGCCGTGGCGCGCAGTGAAGCACTCGAAAGGAGCCGATCATGCAGCCTAAGACCGCAATCCCTGAGATCGCCATTATGGTAGAAGGGCAGATGGGCCTCGACTGGCCGCGCTGGAAGCGAATGGCGCGCGCGGTCGAGAACCTGGGCTTTGTGGGGCTATATCGCTCTGACCATTTCACCAACCCCCAGCCGCCCGACGAAGACTCGCTTGAGGCGTGGACCTCGCTCGTCTGGCTGGCCGACAACACCGAGCGGATCGAGTTTGGC
>CBINGT010000268.1:0-5497 GCA_966250245.1 uncultured Anaerolineae bacterium | reverse complement strand
CGATCATCCAGGGGAAGCCGTGCGTCCGTTCCAGAAACTCGTCGATCGTGTCCACATCCAGCGACTCGACCTGCCGCTCGACCGCCAGCTTCAGCGCCAGAACGCGCGCCGTTTTCGGCTGGAATGGTTCGACCACGTCCACGCGGCCCGCCACGCCCGGCGGGACGAGGTCGCCCGCTTCCTGCGCGGTGAGGATGACGCGCGCCTGCGTCTCCGAAGCCAACCGCCCGATCAACGCCCGCAGCGCGGAGCGTTCCGCCTCGCCGCTGAGATGGTCGACCTGATCGAGCACGATCAGCGCGGGATCTTGCTTCAGCCGGGCGAAAATCGCGTCTTCGGCGCTGTACGGCGACAGCCCGGCAAGCTGCGCGATCTGCCCGGCGATCTCGCGCGCTTGCGTCGTCGGGGAGACCCTCACCCACAGCACGCCGCCCGGATAGCGCCAAGCGAACCGCCCCGCGTACTCTGCCGCCAGCCACGACTTGCCCAGCCCCACGCCGCCCTCGAACACGATCACGCGCGGATTTTCGCCCGGCGGATCCTGCGCCAGCGCGGAGAGCATCGCCCGGCGGCCCAGAAAGCCCGCGTGCTGCGGGACGTTGATCACCAGCGGATCGCCGCTGCTCACCAGGGGGCAGGTCGCGCGCACTTCAACCGGGGGAAGCGGCACGGTCGGGTCGTCGGGCGAGTCGAGCGCATCCGCCTCGACCAGCTCGAAACGCTCAGCCTGCCCGTTCTCCTGCTGCTTGAGCGCCGCAATCGCGCCGCGATAGGCTCGGCGGATGGTCGCACCCTCGGCCAGCGCGGAGTAAAAATGCGCCGCGAAAATGCGCGCGTTCTCCGGCAGCACACGGCGCCGCGTGCCGATCACCGCATCGACGCCGGTCTGCTCCACCAGCAGCTTCGCCATGTGCTCGCTAAAGCCGCCTTCGAGGATCACCACGCGCGCGCCGCTCGGCTTGAACAGGTTGGCGATGTGCTCCGCTACGGCGTACGACTCGTGGCCGTTCTCGTCCTCAAGGTAGAGCATGTCCCGCTCGCCGTAGCACACGAAATGCACCACCCGGTACGCGTCTGCCCCGCCATGACTCAGCGCCCTGGCAAGCTGGGACGCGGTCGGCGGGGAGAGGCGCACCAGCGCCAGCGGCGCAGCCGACGCCGACGCGCGCGCCGACGCCTCGCGCAAGCCCTCGCGCAGCAAATCCCATTCGGCGACGCGATCGAGCGGGTTGAGCGGGTCCTGCCCGCTGTTCATCGCGGCATACGGCGCGGCGATCACCGCCAGAACGGGTAAATAGCGGCGTAAAGCAGCCGCACCAGGATCGTGCAGCACGAAACGCCCGTCGTCGATGGCCTGAGCGGCAGACACGCGGGCAGAAAGATCGGGAATCGGAGTGTTATCCATAGCAGCGCAGTATAGTGCAAAGCGCAAAAATGCGAAACGCAGTCAGGCGGCGCGTGATCACGCGTCCCCGTTGAGCAGGCCGCGCGCCCGCAGCCGCTCGTGAAGCTGCTCGTAGCTGATGCCATAGCGCGCCGCGATCTCGCGCGCATAGCTGCGCCCGCGCGGCGGGCCGGGCACGATCCGGTACGTCTGGCGGATGCGCGGGCCGTTTTCGCCCGCCTGCTCCTCGACCTGTGAGACGAGGCTCACCACCGGGCTATCTCCCGGCTCCGCGTTGAGCGCGCTCACCTCTTCGGCCAGCTCATGCAGGTGTGTGGCGAAGATCGCCCGCGCGCCGAGCAGTCGCAGAATCCGCACCACGTCATACGCCAAGTACAGGCTCTCCCCCGCGCTGGTGCTCGACAAAGACTCGTTGAGGATCACCAGGCTGGCGTCCGTCGCGCGGTCGAAGATCTCGCTGAGCCGCGCCGCTTCCTCGCCCAACCGCCCCGCTTCGGTCGCGGGCGCTTCTTCCACCGGAAAGTGCGTGTGGATCGCGTCCACCGGGCTGATGCGCGCCCGCGATCCCGGCACGTAAAGCCCTGCCTGGGCCAGTACCTGCGCCAGCCCAATCGCTTGCGCGTAGGTGGTCTTGCCGCCCTGGTTTGGACCGGTCAGAATGAAGATGCGCCCGTCGCCGTTGAAGCGGATGTCATTCAGCACGATACGGCTAGCAGAGCCATCGGCCAGCGCGCGCAACGCCAGATTGAGATTGTACGCATCCTCGATCTCGCACGTCCGCGCCTCGACCGGCGCGATCTCCGGGCGGCACACCGGCAGCCCCGCCGCGCGCAGCCGTTCAATCAGGCGAACCGCGCCCACGTAAAACGCCAGCTCGGCGCGCAGGTCCACGAAGAACGCCACGCCCACGCCGACGTACTTCTGCAGGACGCGCGCGACCGGACGGCTGGCGTGCTTCAACACCTGCGCCACGTCGCGAAACAGCGGGTACAGCATCGGATTAGTGAAGTCGATGTCGGATGGCCGGTTCGGGGTGCGCTCGCGCGGGACGCTGTGCAGTGGTCCGATGCTCGACAGCCCGTCTTGCTGCCCTCGGAACAGCGCGCCAAACAGCGAAGGCGTCTCGCCGCGAAATGGCCGGTCGTGGATGTCGATCAGCGTCGCGCCCACCGGGCGGAGCTGGTCGTCCAGGTTGACGCCGATCGTGATGCTGGCGACGCTGCGCACGGCTTTCGTCATGGCGGGCAGGTCGCGCTCCAACTGCGCGAACAGCGGATCCTGCGCGGCGCGCGCCGCCTCATCGCACAGCCGCCGCAGCGCATCCGAGTTGACGCGCGCCGCCTGCCCCTCGAATGCCGCCGTCAGACCCCGCACGCATTCCACATATGACTCAAGCTGCCCCACCCGCCACACGACCTCGTGCAACGGTGTCTGGCCGGGCCGCGATGCATAGCGGAAGCGCTCGACCGCGCTGATCGCGGGAAGCAGTGCTTCCAGCCGGGCGA
Source organism: uncultured Anaerolineae bacterium (assembly GCA_966250245.1). Taxonomy (GTDB): domain Bacteria; phylum Chloroflexota; class Anaerolineae; order Aggregatilineales; family Aggregatilineaceae; genus DYGX01. The sequence continues at coordinate 2,587 of CBINGT010000268.1, read as the reverse complement.
GCAGTTCCGGCGCGTTGAGCAGGTCTTCCAGCACGGCCTGCCGGTACGCGATCACGTCCGGATCGGCGCAGAGCGTGGACAGCGCCGCGGTCACCATCCGCTGATCGCCCGGCGAGGCGGACAGCGCGCGAACGGTCGTCTCTAAGTCGAGGTCGGCAGCGGCTCGCGCGCTCAGGCGCGGCGTATCCGGCGCGTGGACGCCCGCGCCAGGCGGCCACAGCAGACTGATCGACGGAACCGGCGGCGCGGACGGCATGGGCGTGTGCGCTAAAGACTGGCGCGGATCGAGCCGCCGTCTACCGGGACCATCGCGCCATGCACATAGCCCGCGGCAGGCGAGCAGAGAAACACCGCGACGTTGGCGAATTCTTCGGGCGTGCCCATGCGGCGCAGCGGCGTTCCGGCGGTCTGCCGGGCGGCGATCTCCTCGGGCGTGGTGCCCTCGCGCTCGGCGCGCGCCGCGTTAAGCTGCGTCACCCGCTCGGTGCGCGTCCACCCCGGCAGAATACTGTTGACGCGGATGCCTTCTGGACCCAGCTCAATTGCGAGCGACTTGGTCAGCCCGACGACGCCCATCCGCACGCTGTTGGAGAGGATCAGGTTGTCGATCGGTTGCTTGACCGACACCGAGGTAATCGTCAGGATCGCGGCGCGATCGCTCTGGCGCAGGTACGGCAGCGCGGCGCGGATCAGGTAAACGGCGCTCATCACCGAGAGTTCAAACGCGCGCTGCCACGCGTCGAGCGGCACGCTGTCGAACGTCCCCGGCGGCGGACCGCCCGCGTTCGTGACCAGCACATCCAGCCCGCCCAGCGCATCGACCGCCCCGCTAACCAGGGCCTCGGCGCCGTCCGCGTCGGAGACATCGCCCACCAGCGAAACTACGTCGCCGCCGGTTTCGTCGCGGATCGCCTGCGCCGCCTGCCCCAGCACGTCCGCGTGCCGCCCGTTGATCACCACACGCGCGCCTTCCCGGCTGAACTGCCGCGCCGTCGCAAAGCCAAGCCCCTTGCTGCTGGCCGCCACCAGCACGCGTGCGCCGCTCAAACCCAGGTCCATCCGTCGCTCTCCTTCCGCTGCCCCGCCCAGGCAGCCTGCCTACTCCAGCTCCAGCTTGAACTGAATCTGCCCGATCCCGATCAGATCGCCAGACGAGATTACAGTCGGCTCGCGCACCAGCTCGCCGTTGAGCAGCGTCCCGTTGCTGCTATTGCGATCTTCCAGCCACCACTGCCCGCCGCGCCGGGTAACCAGGGCGTGCTCTTGGCTGGCGAAATTGTCGTCCAGCACAATGGTATTCGTCGGGCCGCGCCCGATGCTGGTGAGCGGCAGCAGGGGGAACACGGTCCCCACCTCAATCGAGCTGCCGTTCGCGCGCGTCACGACCAATCGCCCGCGCTGGCGGCGGCGGTCTTCGGCAATATCGGCGGCGACCCGGTACTCGCGCCACACCACCACAAACAATGCGCTCACAAATGCCAGCAGCGCCGCGCTCGCCAGCACGCGCAGAAACAGAAGCAGCACCTCAGTCGTCAAAATCCGCCTCGTCTTCTTCGGGTATGTCGACCAGGTCCTCATCCGGCTCGGCGGGTGACATCTTCAACCGGGTATCGTGCGGCGCATAGTCGGTGGTCGTCTGCTCATCGACCGTGTACACCAGCCGCACCCCCGCCAGTGCGATCACGTCGCCCGGCTGGAGCACCACTTCGGAGATGCGCTGGTTGTTGACGTAGGTTCCCGCGCGGCTGCCCAGATCATAGAGCACGTAAGAGCCGAAGCGATAGCGGAGCTGGCAGTGATGGCGGCTGACGCGCGGATCGTCCAGCACAATCGTATTGTCGCGGCGGCGCCCGATGTTGATCACCGTCCGGTCCAGCGGAACATACGTCTGCCCGTTGACAATCAAATACGCTTGGGGATACGTTGCAGTGCGCCCGGCGGGTGGTTCGGCCAGATCGAGTGACTGCATCACCTGCGTAGCCTCGCGCGGGGCCTCGACGTGATCCGCCAGCACGACGACCTTGTGCGGCGCAACCGTCGCATCCGGCACGATCACGACCTGCGGCGACACGTCGAGGCGCAGGCCGCCGTCGCGCGCAAGCTGGACGACATGCGCTGCCAGAACGTCCGGCAGGTCCGGCTGGAAGTCGGTCAGGGCGTCGAAATCGGCAGGGTGCAGATGCACCGCATAGCGGTTTGGGGCAACCGGCGTGCCGTCCTCGCCCATCTGGGCGTGATCTTCGATCGCATGAGCGAGGCGCAGCGCCACCTCACGCGGCTGAAGCCGTCCCGCAAACAGGCGCGCAAATCCCCCCTCGACCAGCGCCTGGATGCGTTCCTCGAACCGTGAGAACTGGTGCCTGTCTAACATACCCTGGATTATACCAGTATCGCCCCAGAATCCAGCGACGGTGATGCGCGTTTTGTCCGCGCCCGCCCTACGCACGATTTATACGCCGCGCAAGAGCGTCAAAACAAAGGCGCCTTCCCGCTGTTGGGAAGACGCCTCTAGCGGCGTTTGGCCTGTGCGGCACCTCACCCCTGGCCCCTCTCCGTAAACGGAGAGGGGAAAAGGGGCCGGGGGTTA
>CBINGT010000267.1:0-5503 GCA_966250245.1 uncultured Anaerolineae bacterium | reverse complement strand
CCCCGCTGGGACCGACCAGCGCCACCAACTGCCCCGGCTCGATCGTGAACGTCACATCCTCTAGCGCGACCTCCCGCGCCTGGGTGTGGACCTCATCCGCCGGAGTGGGCTCAGCGGGCGGGAGCGGCGCGGCGGGCCTTTCCCCGCCCGATAGCACCGCGTCGATCGCGTGAATCTGGCCGGGACGGTACACGCGGCTGAGCAGGTGCGACTCGTCCACATCATACGCGAACGACACGTGATCGAACTCCAGCCGCCCCCTCACATCGGTCAGCGTGATCGCGTCCGGTTTCTCCGGCACGTCCAGCGGCAGGTCGAGTACCTCGAAGACCCGCTCGAAGCTCACCAGCGAGGTCGCAAACGCAATCGGCACGTTGGAGATGTTCTGGAGCGTGCCGTACAGCCGCCCCAGGTACGCGGTAAACGCAACAATCGTGCCGATCGTGAACACGCCGCGCACGACCAGATAGCCGCCCACCCAGTAGATCACCGCCGTGCCGACCGCGCCGACCAGGCTCATCACGACCGCCAGCCGCGTGCCGACCACGGCGCGCTTCACGCCCACGTCGCGCACCGTCCGCGCGTGCCGGGCGAAACGATCGACCTCGGTGCGCCGCTGCCCGAATAGCTTGACCAGCAGCACCCCGCCGACGTTCAGCGTTTCGTTCATGACCGCGCTCATCGCCGCGTTGTCATCCATCGCCTCGCGGGCGATATCGCGCAGAGCCGCGCCCGATCGCCGCGCAATGGGGATGAACAGCGGCAGCACAGCCATGCTCGCCAGCGTCAGCCGCCAGTCAAGCGCCAGCATCACGCCGAGCGTTCCGACAAGCTGCACGAGATGCGTGGCGCTGTCCAGAATCGTGTCACTGACCGCTTTGTGTGCGTCGCGCACGTCGTTGTTGAGGCGGCTCATCAGCTCGCCGGTACGCGTATTGGTGAAGAAACGCAGCGATAGCCGCTGAAGGTGCTCGTACAGATCGAGGCGCAGGTCGTAGGTCAGCCCCTCGCTGACGCTGGCGTTCAGCTTGCGCCGCCAGATGTTCAGTGCACCGCCGATGATCGGCAGGGCGAGCAGCCCAACCGCGAGGATGTTCAGCCGCCCGAGGTCCTTTTGCGGCAGGGTGTTGTCGATCAGGTCGCGGAAGATCAGCGGTTGCAGCAGGCCGAGCGCCGTGCTGATCAGGATCATGACCAGCAGCGCGCCGATCTGCCAGCGATACGGCCGCGCATAGCGCATCACCCGCCGCACCAGCGGCCACGTAATGCGCGGGCGATCTCCGGCCTGCGTGCGAAATGTATCGCGCCAGCGGGCGCGCAGCAGTCTGATCATCGACCCTTCCCCTGGTCACCATCTCTGCCACAGAATATACGCAAAGTGCGGGCCAGGGTGCGCGTTGGGGTGCGCCAGACCCACGCTACACGTCTGCAGGAACTGGCCAGGTGGTATCCCTCACCCTAAATCCCTCTCCCTGTGCGCTTCGCTTCGGGAGAGGGACTTGCGGGGCGTGTTTTTCCCCTCACCTCGCGACGCAGTCGCAGAGGGAGAGGGGCAGGGGTGAGGGGGAAAGTACAGGGCAGAGTCTTAATGCTCGGCGGACGGGCCGAAGTTTTCCGCGCCGGGCAGAATGTGCGCAAGCTGCTCCGGCCGGTGGATCAGGATCGGCAGGTGCGGCGCGCAGATGTAGTAGCTCGCGCCGCGATAGGTCAGCGACAGCAGCGCCACCTCGTCGGACGTGCGCTCGCAAACCAGGCAGCGGGGCGTGTTCTGAGCGGGATCGGTCATGGGATGGTTCCTCGCAATGCAACGTTAGCCAACACGAGGCGGCCAGTATACCACACCGCTCCGGCTGCCTGCGTCCATTCCCCACCCCCAAAACTTTCCATTCCCCACCCCCAAAAGGTGAGCCTTTCAATTCACCTTACCCGGTGCTATAATCCGCCTTGGTTGCAGCCACCTATCGACCGACCGATGGATCAACGTCCGATCCATCTGGTGTCATTCTGAGAAAGTCTGAGGACGCAAGCATGGGCATCAGCAAGCACGAAAAAGAAACGCTCATCAACGAGTACGCCCGGCACGAAGGGGACACCGGCTCGCCGGAAGTCCAGATCGCGATCCTGACGACCCGTATTCAGCAGCTTACCGAGCACCTCAAGGTGCACAAGCATGATGAGCACAGCCGGCGCGGTCTGCTGAAACTGATCGGCCAGCGTCGCCGCCACTTGAAGTATCTCAGCCGCAAGAACCCTGCCGCGTATCGCGAGCTTATCCAACGGCTGGGGCTTCGTCGCTAACCTGCGCACGACATCAAGCGCGGATCAGAGGGTTGATCCGCGCTTCTGTTGGTCATTTGGGCGCATCGCCACTATAAACAGTATCAGACGACAACGTCGACGCGTGCGACGAGCGCTTTTTAGCACGTGGGCGTAGAGGTGCCGCGCTTGACCTATACTTGTCGTGATCGATGGCCCGGGGTGGCAGGAATTGGAACTTGCAGTCAAGTCCTCGCTGGCATGCAACCGCTGGGGGACTCTTGACGTCATGTTCCAGTCCCTGACCTCCGGGCCTCATGGTTTATTATCCACTGGAGGACAGAATGGACATCTCGAATAACGGAAATAATCAGACGCCGCAAGTCCGTACTTACAGCGTCATGGTCGGAGATAAGGAATTTATCTTCGAGACCGGCAAGCTGGCGGAACAGGCGGGCGGCGCGGTGTCGCTGCGTGTGGGCGACACGGTGGTTTTCGCCACCGCGACGATGAGCAGCGCCGCACGCGAAGGCATCGACTTCTTCCCGCTGAGCGTTGACTACGAAGAGCGTCTGTACGCCGCCGGGCGCATCCCCGGTAGCTTCATGCGCCGCGAAGGCCGCCCCTCGGAAGCCGCGATCCTGATCGCGCGCGTCACCGACCGGCCGCTGCGCCCGCTCTTCCCCAAAGACCTGCGTAACGAGGTGCAGGTCATCATCACGCCGCTCAGCCACGACCAGGAAAACCACGCCGACATCCTGTCGATCAACGCCGCCAGCGCGGCCCTGATGATCTCTGACGTGCCGTGGAACGGCCCGATCGGCGCGTGCCGTGTCGGCCTGATCGACGGCGAGTTCGTGCTCAACCCCACCATCACGCAGATGGAAGACAGCACGCTCGACCTGCGCCTGGCCGGGACGGAAGATGCACTAATCATGGTCGAGGCCGGGGCGAACGAAGTCGACGAAGAGACGATGGTCCGCGCTCTGCGTTTCGGGCACGACAGCCTGCGTGCTCTGATCGAGCTTCAGCGGCGCATGGCCGCCGAGATCGGCAAGCCGAAGCGCGAGTACGAGCCGGCGAAGGTCGACGCGGCGCTCGCAGAGGAGATCTCCCAGCGCTTCACCGGCGAGATCACCAACATCCTGGCGACGCTGCACGACCGGAACGAACGTCAGGCGGCGGTGGACGAGCTGCGGACGCGCATCCTGGCCGAGTACGAGGCCGTCGCCGACCCGGAAATGACGCCCCCCAACCCGCGCGACGTGCGCGAAGCGTTTGAGGACGTCTATCGCCGCGAGGTGCGCCGCCGCATCCTGGAAGACGGCATCCGCCCCGACGGGCGCGATTACACCACGATCCGGCCGCTCAGCGCGGAAGTTGGCGTCGTGCCGCGCGTGCACGGCTCCGGCCTGTTCCAGCGCGGGCAAACACAGGTGCTCAGTATCTGCACGCTCGGAACCCCGCGCGACAGCCAGCCCCTCGACGGGCTGTATCCCGAAGACACCAAGCGCTACATGCACCATTACAACTTCCCGCCCTACAGCACGGGCGAGACGTGGTTCCTGCGCGGGCCGAAGCGCCGCGAGATTGGGCATGGCGCGCTGGCCGAAACCGCGCTGCGCGAGATGATCCCCGACGAGGACGTCTTCCCCTACACGATCCGCGTCGTCAGCGAGGTGATGTCGTCCAACGGCAGCACCAGCATGGCGAGCGTCTGCGGCAGCACCCTGGCCCTGATGGACGCTGGCGTGCCGATCCGCCGCCCGGTCGCGGGCATCGCGATGGGCCTGATCAAAGAGGGCGACCGCTACGCCGTGCTGACGGACATTCAGGGTATGGAAGACCACCTCGGCGATATGGACTTCAAGGTCGCCGGAACCGAGCGGGGTATCACCGCGCTGCAGATGGACATCAAGATCGGCGGCGTGAGCGACGACATCATGCGCCAGGCGCTCAACCAGGCGCGTGAGGCGCGGATGCAGATCCTCAACGTCATGTTGAGCGCCATCCCCGAGCCGCGCGCCGAGCTCAGCCCCTACGCGCCGCGCATCGAGACGCTGCACATCAACCCGGACAAGATCGGCGCGATCATCGGCCCAGGCGGCAAGATGATCCGCAGCATCCAGGACAAGACGAACACCAAGATCGACATCGCGGACGACGGCACGGTCTTCATTGCTGCCACCGACGGCCCCGGCGCCGATATGGCGCGGGACATGATCATGGCGCTGGTTGAAGAACCGGAGCTTGGCCGCATCTACACCGGCCGCGTGACGCGCATCGAGTCGTATGGCGCGTTCGTGGAGCTGCTGCCCGGTCACGACGGGCTCGTGCCGATCAGCCAGCTTTCGGACCACCACATCGAGAAGACCGAAGACGAGGTCAGCATTGGGGACGAGATCATGGTGATGATCACCGACATCGATCCCCAGGGCAAGGTGCGCCTCAGCCGTCAGGCCGTGCTCGAAGGCTGGACCCTCGAAGAAGCGCGCGCCGCTGATCCCCGCATTGGCGGTGGTGGCAGCGGCGGTGGGCGCAGCAGAAGCGGCGGTGGGCGCAGCGGCGAGCGTGGTGGTCGTGGCGGTGGCGATCGCGGTAGCCGTGGAAGTGGCGAGCGTCGCAGCGGCAGCGGTGGCTACCGTGGCGGCGGCGGTCGGCGCGACTAGCTCCCCGCCCCATACACGCTAAGCAAACTAAGGGCGCTCTCTAACCGGGAGCGCCCTTGTTGTTCTAGTCGGCAGGCTCGGCGCGGTGGCCGGGCGGCTGGTACGCGCGAACGCTGAAACGCTGCTCGTGCTCAAACGGCGCGTCGAGGTCGAGGTTGTTGGCCTTTGCCGCAGCGCGGACCGCCGCCAAACCACGCGCGATCTCATCGTCCGTCAACCGCCACGACGACGACCAGATGCGCTTCTCCATCCGGTCGAAGAACGCGCGCAGCGTGCGCGTGGTCAAAAAGCTGTGCACCAGCGGCTTGCCGACCTGCATCCAGCCTTCATCCAGCGGAAAGAGGTCGCTGCGCTCGCGCGGGACGCCCACAGCGGTCGTCCGCTCGCGCGGGATCTCGCTATGCCACGCGTCCCATAGCAATTCCTCTTCCGGCTGGCGATCCGAATCGTTCCGCCCGACCAGCAGCAGCCCGCCCGGCGCGAGAACGCGCCCTGCTTCCGCCAGCGCCATCCGCCAGCCGGGCACCAGATGAAACACGTGCACCGCAATCACCGCCTGAAACGCCCTGTCGCGCAAG
>CBINGT010000266.1:0-5515 GCA_966250245.1 uncultured Anaerolineae bacterium | reverse complement strand
CCCCACCGAGGTGGCAAGAGTAATCCTGCCAGCGCCAGCCATTCAAGATTGCCATGAAGCGCTGTATGCAAGATGGGCGGCGAGAGCAGAAAGGCCACAAGTGCAAGACGTGACGCTTTCATGTGAACGGCGAGCAAGCCGTAGGTAGCGAAAGACACGACGAAAATTGCGGCGCGGCCGATGATTTCATCGGCCGCAAATGGCATCAAGAAGACCAGCGTCCAGGGGGCATTGTAAAAACCAGACTCATTTTGATATGGATTTTCCAGACGAGCTAACGCCAGAGTGGCGGGGCGAAAAACACCCACCCAGTCGACCGCAGGCGGCAGGTATTTGGCTCCGAATATGACTAGTACGATGCATAGAACAATGATGGCAGGAACGGTTCGAATCCGTTTGTGCCCAATCATTGCTTTGTGTGATCTAAGGCGCTATTCACATCTCTACCCCTAGTAACTATCCAGATCCACAAAGTACGCCGAGGCGGCGCGGTCGAGCAGGTCTTTTGTCAGCGCGGGCGGCGTGTTCTCGTAGCGCGCGATGTCCATTAGCTGCTCCACGATGTCGCGCGGGTGAACCGAGCGAAGCCGCCGGTCCGCGTTGGTGTACCATTCCTGCATCAGGTACGTCACCGCGCGGTCGTCATAGGCGATTCGCCGCGACTCGCACACCCGCTTGAAGATCTCGCGGAATTGCTCCGGCGTCGGATCGCCGACCTCGATCTTGTGCGGGATGCGCCGCAGAAACGCTTCGTCCACCAGGTCGGCGGGCGGCATGTTTGTACTGAAGACGATCAGCACGTTGAACGGGATCTCGATCTTGCGCCCGGTGGACAGCGTCAGGAAGTCTACGCGGCTTTCCAGCGGCACGATCCAGCGGTTGAGCAGGTCGCGCGGGCGGACCTGCTGGCGCCCAAAGTCATCGATCAGGAACATGCCGCCGTTCGCCTTCATCTGGAACGGCGCCTCGTAGAACTTGTTGTTCGGGTCGTAGACGAGGTCGAGCGTTTCGAGCGTCAGCTCGCCGCCGACCATGATCACCGGGCGGCGGATCCGCACCCAGCGCGGGTCGCGCCGGTCGCCGGTGGCGGTGAGGCGCCGCGAGGGATCATCGTCATCCGGCAGCACCTGATGGTTGATGTTGTCGAAGACGCGGATGACCTGCCCGTCGACGTCCACGGCGTAGGGGATCCACATTGGCGCGCCGAGGATCATCGTCCCGATCTTCTGCGCGATGGTCGTCTTACCGTTGCCGGGCGGGCCGTACATGAAGATCGCCTTGCCGGAGTTCACCGCCGGGCCGATGCGCCCGAACATCTCCTCGCTGATCGTCAGCCCGTGCAGCGCCTTTTCGAGCAGGTCGCGGTGAACCGTCAGACGGGCGCGAGCCTGGGCGTTCATCGCAGCGACGTACTGCGCCAGCGTGACGGGGCACGGCCCGGCGTACTGCGTGCGAGCCAGCGCCTCGTGCGCTTTTTCGAGGCCGCGCGCGGTCAGTACGTACTGGAACGCGCCAGAGCCCAACCCCCCGCCGCCGCGCACCTCGACAAACTTCTCGCGCTTGATGCTCTCCAGCACGTACTCGACCACGCCGGTGAAGGGCAGGTGCATTTGCTCGGCGACCTCATTGCCAGTCAGGTAGCCGCCGAAATAGAGCGTCTTGATCGCAAGATCGGACAGAATGCCGATATTGAGGCCCGTGTCTTGCAGCGAGCGTATTGGCGGCGGCATCCACGGGCCGGACTGTTGGCGCGCCGTCACCTTCGGGGGAAGCGGTCGTGTCATAGGGCGACATTCTCCAGGGCAGAACCCACGCGCAGCACTTCGTCTTCAGTATTGAAACAGTGCATCGACAGGCGGATGTGCGGCCATCCCGCGCCGTCGAGGTGCTTGGTGATGCGAATGTTCGCGCTCTTGAGCGCGCTGTTATATGCCGCGGCGTTACGCTTGGCGCTGTCCAGATCTTCGCCGGGCACGCGGAACGTCACGATCGCGCCGTGCAGCGCCGGATCGGACGGCGTGATCACCTGCTGGCCGCGCGCGGTGAGGTCCTCAATCGCCAGCGAGGCGAGATGCGAGGTCCACGCGTCGATGTTCTCTATGCCCAAAGAACACAGGAAGCTGACGCTAGCGAGCAGCGCGGACATATCGATCAGGCTCGGCGTGCCCATCATGAAGCGTTGCGCGGCGCGGCGGGGCGTCGGATCGTAGCGGAGCCAGTGCTCCCACCCCTCGACCGCGTTTGAGCCGACAACCGTGAACTTCATGCGCTCGGCGGCGGCTTCGCGCACATAGAACAACCCGGCGCCCGGCGTGCTCATCAGCGATTTGTGCCCGCCCGCCAGCAGCACGTCGATCTGTTCGGCCTGCACGTCGATTGGGATATGCCCGGCGGACTGGATCGCGTCCACGATGAACAAGATGTCCCGCTCGCGGCAGAACGCGCCCAGCGCGGCGAGGTCGGCGCGGTACCCGCTCAGGAACTGGACCGAGCTCACGATTACGGCGCGCGTCCGCTCGTCCACGCCTTGCTCTAGCGCGGCGACTGACAGCCCGCCGTGATCGGCCGGGACCATCCGCAGCTCCACGCCCTGATCGGCGAGCGCCATGAACGGGTAAACGTTGGACGGAAACTCGACGTCGCACATCACGACATTGTCGCCCGGCTGCCAATCGATCACGCGGGCGAGAATGTTCATTCCGGCGGACGTGCTGGTGAGCGGCACGACCTCGTGCGGGTGTTCGGCGTGGATGTAGCGCGCCAGTTCAGTCGAGAAGCGGGTGAAGATATCAACCGGTGGGGTGCCGTTGCCCCCCATCATCAGCGCGACCGGATCGCGGGAGAGCGCGTCCGCCGCCTGGCAGACCGTCTCGTGCACCACGCTCGGAATCGGCGCGATGCTGGCGTAGTTCAGGTACGTAAGCTCGTCGATGATGGGGAATTGCTGTCGAACGGATTCGAGCGAGTAAGCAGGTTGGCTGGACATTATTCGACCTTATCTGATGGCTGCTGACGGTTAAGAATCAACTATTCAGGCGCGCCAGGAATGACCCCGCGCGAGGCGAACCGCAGCCTTATTATACCCCGCGCGCTCAGGCGGGATACTCGCAAGAAGGGTGCGAACATTAAGAAGTTGTAACGAAACTCTAACCGCCTTTACGGGAATCGTAGTTTGCCGGACGCGGATCGGGATGCTATACTGGCCCGCTAATCGTCCGGCAAACCCGCATGAGTAGTCTGGAACCGGCTGATGATTGAACGCATTCAGTGGTTGGGACACGGCAGCTTTCGCATCCAGGGTCCCCCTCTGATATACATCAACCCCTGGCGGATTGCGCGCAGCGCGTTTCACGCCGACATCATTCTGCTTTCGAACGACCAATACGATCATTGCTCCCCGGCAGATATTGACAAGCTGCGCGGGCCGCACACGGCCGTCATTGGCAACCCGGCTGCGGCGCTCGCGCTCGGCACGCCGATCACCGTGCTGCGTCCCTGGCAGAGCATCAATGTTGGCCTGACGCGGATCACGGCCGTTCCGGCGTACACGTTCACGCCGCACCATCCTGTCTCTAAAAACGAGCTTGGCTACATCATTTCGCTCGATTACTACGACATCTACTACGCCGGGCCGACCGACGTGATCCCGGAGCTGAAGCACGTCCAGGCAGACCTGGCGATCGTCCCGATTGCGCTGGGGCAGGGCACGATGTCGATCGACGATGCGGCGAGCTATCTCAATACGATGCGCCCGCGGTGGGTGGTTCCGAGCCACTGGGGCACGCTCAACGGGACGCAGCTTGACGTGCAGATGCTTGAAAACGCGCTCGACGAGGGGATTTCGGTTGTTGTGCACGAAACAGTGCGATGAAATGTTGCACTCGTTTGAATTTCTATGGTATAGTGATTGCGAACACGAAAACAGAGTGATACGTCGCAAGAGACTTTACGAAACGAAAAAAGCTTTGTAGTTCAAAAGAGGCACGTTTTGTAGTTTAGTGCGTTTGTGGTCAACAAGTGCGGTTTATAAAAAGACGACTTAGTTCATTAGAGGCAAGGGTTTGACCACCTCATCCACCGAAGAGACTGCTTTTTTGGTTACTTAAAACGGGGTTTTGGGAACATCGGAGTAGAGGCGGCTTATAAGCCGCCTCTAGCTTTTATATGCTTATGTCCGGTTACGGCAGCGGTATGAGCGCGCGCTCGCCCGAGTCCTCGTGACGCTCCATTACCCAGCCAGTCGTCCCGTCGGCCACGCGAACTTCCCACCAGCGCTGCCCGCCAAGCGTTCGCGGTCCGCTGAGCACCGTCACCAGCGTGCCATCGTTGAGCGCGCTCATCACCGGTCCGCCCGGCACGCCATGGAAATTGACCGCCTGCCCCTCACCGGCCGCGATCATTGCAAGGTCTGTGCGGACGGCGAGCGGCCCCCACGACGGCGCGGCGATCTCCCCGAGGATCGGCGTCAGCTCGCGCAGCGCGCCGTCCGCGTCGAGCAAATACGGCGCGCCATAGGGGGAGTCTGGCGTGTCATACGCCACAATCACGGCCTCCGGCTCGACGTCGCCCCACAGAAACTCGATCGTCCCGCCATCGACCAGCGGGGCGGTCAGGGGGAGCGGCGCTTCCTGGCCCGGCGCGGTGACGTAGAGGCTCCACGCGCCAGCGTCCGCTTGCTGGGCGGCGAAGCTCAGCGTGCCGTTGGAAAGCTGCTGCACGCGGCCCGGGCGCAGTTGCGCGTCTTCGTCCAGCAGGGTCTGGACGCCAAGCGTTTCCGGCTGGATGCGGATGACGCGATTTTGCGCAGCCGCGAGGATCGAGGCGCCGTCGCTCGACCAGCGCGCGTCGGTATAGGTTCCGGGCGGCAAGTCGTCGTTCCACAGTGGGATCACCTCGCCGGACGAAATGTTGACGCGCGCGGCGGCGAAACCGTCCGGCGTGATCACCCCGGCCAGGACCTCGGTTCCGTCTGGCCGCCAGCTTAGCGGCCCGGTGTAAATACGGTGGTTCCCGCTGCTGTAGTCGCTGGTGGCGAGGTGCATGGTACGCCCATCCGTGCTGCGGACCCACAGCCCATCCTGCGAGAAATCGCCCTCGAAACCCGGTTCGGCGCCGGGGGTGCGCAGCGTGAACGCCAGCCACCCGCCGAGCGGCGACCACGCCAGCGCCTCGGGGAGCAGGCGCGTCCCGTCCGGTGCGGACGGCGGGGCAATCGGCAGGCCGCCGATCGTCATCTCGCCATTGGTCGCGATATATGCCAGCGTCCCGTCTGGCGCGACGCTGTACGCGGCCACGCCCCACGGGTTGAAGCTCAACTGCTCCGGCGCGGTGAGGCCCCACTGCAAGCGCCAGACCTGCGGCGCGCCCGCGTCTCCGCCGAGGTAATAGAGCGTCTCCGGCAGCGCGTCCTGCGGGTCGAATCCGGTCAGCGCGAAGACGTCGCGCCCGGTCCCGGCGATCGCGCGGCCGCTGCCATCGTCAAGCGGCGGGACGGTCGGCGGGCTGGAAGGTGTGC
>CBINGT010000265.1:0-5527 GCA_966250245.1 uncultured Anaerolineae bacterium | reverse complement strand
CCTGCCCTAATTCCACGTTATATAAGTCCCTCTCTCCTTTTGTGGGAGAGGGACTTCGGGTAGGGGTACCCAGGAAGTGCCCGGTGCCGGGCAGATGACGCTTGGCGGCCGCCTCAAAACGTGGTACAAACGCCGGGCGCCGCAAATGAGTTTTTGCTGAGACGCCGATTACACGCCGGGGTGGAGTGGTATACTGCGGCAGTTTTACCCTGACGAGGAGAAAACACTACTTGGTCAGCCCTCTTGATTGGCTTCTGGGCCTCTTTTCGCTGGACATCGGCATCGACCTCGGAACGGCGAATACGCTGGTCAGCGTGCGCGGCAAGGGCATTGTCATCAACGAGCCGTCGTACGTTGCTATCGAGCGCAAGACACGCCGCCCGATCAGTGTGGGCCGCGAGGCGAAAGAGATGTTCGGCAAGACTCCGTCGGCCAAGTACATGGTGGTTCGCCCCCTGCGCGATGGCGTGATCAGCGAGTTCGAGATCACCGAGGCGATGCTCGACTACTTCATCCGCAAAGCGCACGAGCAAAGCTGGGTGCCAATCCCGCGCCCGCGTGTGGTGGTGGGCATCCCCTCAGGCGTGACGGAAGTCGAGAAGCGCGCGGTCTACGACGCGACGATCAGCGCGGGCGCCCGCGAGGCGTACCTGATCGAGGAGCCGGTCGCCGCTGCCATTGGCGCGGGCCTGCCGATCCAGGAGACGCGCGGCAGCATGATCGTGGACATCGGCGGCGGCACGACGGAAGTGGCGATCTTCTCGCTCGGCGGGATCGTGATCAGCCGCTCGATCCGCGTCGCCGGGGATGAGATGGACGAAGACATCGTCCAGTATATGCGCACGAAGTACAACCTGCTGATCGGTGAACGCACGGCGGAGCGCGCCAAGATCGAGATCGGGTCGTCGTATCCGCTGCCCGAAGAGCGCACGATGATCCTGCGCGGCCGGAACCTGAAGAACGGCCTGCCGGAAGCGGTCGAGGTGTCGTCGATCGAGTTGCGCGAGGCGCTGAATCCGTCGGTCAGCATCGTGATCGACACGATCCGCGACGCGCTGGACGAGACACCGCCCGAGCTGGTGGCAGACCTGATGGAAGCGGGGATCTGTATGGCGGGCGGCGGCAGCCAGCTTAAGGGGCTGCCGGAGCGCATCGCCGACGAGGTCAACGTGCGCGTCTGGCTGGCGGAAGACGCCATGACGTGTGTAGCGCGCGGGGCAGGGCGCATCCTCGAAGACTACGACAACCTGCGCTCGCTGTTGGCCGGGCTGGAGCGTGGATCGACGCAACACTAGCGCGGACGCCACGCGGCATTAGGACGAAGTGTGCTCATGCCCCGAATCGCGCGATCCGGGGCATGATCTTGATCGGGCCTCTGGTATAATCAGGGGCAGCAGGCGCCGCCAATCGGCGCAAGCGTAAGTGGTTCGATGGAGGGTTGACCGGGGTGCTGCGCGCAAGCCGCGTCTTCAGCTTTTCGATGACGCTCGTCGCAGTTGCGCTGCTGATCTATTTCGGATCGCAGGGCGCGCTGGGTCCGGCGCAGGATATTGTGTCGGTCCCGCTGACCGCCGTGCAAAGCTTCATCAGCGACATCACCCAGGGCGTGACCGGCGTGTTCGACGCGGTGCGAGATTTTCGCCGGTTGGAAGCGCGCAACCACGACCTGGAAGAAGCGCTCGCCATTTATCAGGCGGAACTGGCCGAATTGCGCGAAAAGGGGCACGACTACGACCGGCTGGCCGCGCTGCTCGACTACAACCGCCAGGGTCCCGAAGACCGCGATTATGTCACGTGCGACGTGATCGGCCGTGACACGACCGGTTTCGTCAACGCCATCCAGATCGATTGCGGGCGACGGGCTGGCGTGGAGCTGATGGACCCGGTGGTGACGGAGTTCGGGCTGGTCGGTCGCGTGACGAAAGTCTCCGCGACCGGCGCCGAGGTCCTGCTGCTGACCGACCCGTCGAGCCGGGTAAGCGTGCGCCTGCAGGACTCGCGGGCGGACGGCGTCATCGTCGGGCAGTTGACCGGCGACCTGCTGCTGTCGTTCATTCCGGTCGACGCGCAGGTGACGCAAGGCGAGCGGGTGGTGACCAGCGGCCTGGGGCAGAACTTCCCGGCGGATTTGCTGGTGGGGCAGGTGCTCAGCGTGGCGCTGGACGAGCGGGGCATGTATCAGGAAGCGCGCGTCCGCAGCCTGGTTGAGTTCGGTCGGCTGGAGATCGTCCAGGTGATCACGAACTTCGAGCCGGTCGATCTCTCGGTCTTTGAGCAGACGACGACGCCCTGATAGGCGTGGCATGGCTTCTGCACGGCGCGAACCGGCGGCGTAATGGCTAATTACATCGGCATCCCGATCCTGCTGCTGGCGGCGGTGATCAACGCGACAATCATGCCGGAGCTTCGGCTCGGCAACGGCACGGCGGATCTGGTTTTTCGGCTGGTCATGTCGTGGGCGCTGCTGGCCGACGTGCGCGACGAGATGTTGTGGGCCGTGATCGGCGGGATGTTGCAAGACGTGTTGTCGATTGCGCCGTTGGGCACGTCTGCGCTGGGGCTGGTGATCGTGGCGTTCGCAGCAGACGCGGTTTTCGGGACCGTCTCGCGTGGGAACCTGATCGTGCCGCTGGTCGTGGCAGGCGTGGGGACGTTTGTGTACCAGATGATCACGCTGCTCCTGCTGCGGATGCTTGGCCTGTCGGCGGTGGGGCTGGGGCAGGGGCTGGTGTACGTGATGGTGCCGTCCACCATTATGAACGTGCTGCTGATCCTGCCGGTGTTTCGCCTGATGGGCGCGGTGCATCGCCGCGCATTCCCGCTGCGGGCGCGCATTGAGTGACTTTCCACCTCTTGATTGACTGAATCGACCGGCTTGTGCGTGTATCGTTAGTTGATGTGGTAGATGTCTCATGAACCAACTCGGTGATCGGCGTTTGATGCCCTTTCAGGGGTGGCGGCTGGGGCTCTTTCGAGCGGTCGTCATCTTTTCGTTGCTGGTGCTGGTGTTGCGCACCGGTGAGCTTCAATTTGGGCGGCGCGAGCAATTCGTTCAGGACGCCGAAGAGAACCGTTTGCAGCTTGTGCTGATCCCTGCGCCGCGTGGGCAGATCTACGACCGCAACATGGTCGCGCTGGCAAAGAACGACCCTGCGTACAACGTGACCATCGTCCCGGCGCAGCTTCCCGACGACCCCGATGCCGTACTCGACATCTATAACCGGCTTTCCGCACTGGTGGACGTCCCCGCGACGCGCGCCGCCGCTGACGCCGCCGGACGGGTGAACGAGCGCAGCATCGAGGAGCTGGTGGCCGAGGGGCGCGGTATCGCCCCGTTCCGCGAAGTGGTCATCGCGCAGGACATCGACCGCCTGACGGCGTTCCGCATCCTCGAAGAAGCGCAGATTCTGCCGGGCGTGGACGTATACGACGCGTCGGTGCGCGAGTATCCGACCGGCGCGCTGACGGCTCACATCGTCGGCTATCTGGGGCCGATCGGGCCGGAAGAGGAAATGCGCCTGCGCGAGCTGGGCTACAACCCGGCGTTTGACCGCATCGGCTATGCGGGCGTCGAGGCGTATTTTGAGGAAGAACTGGCCGGGCGGCGCGGCACGCAGACCTGGCTGATCGACGTGGCGGGCGAGCCGCTGCAATTGGTTGAGGAAGAACAGTTCACGCCGGGCATGAGCCTGCAACTGACGATCGACGTAGAACTTCAGAAGGCAGCGCAGGATGCGCTGACCCGGATGATCAACCTGATCAACGCCGACGAGGGGCGCGTGGTCACGCAGCAGGGCGTGGTGATCGCGATGGACCCGCGCAACGGCGAGATCCTGGCGATGGTGAGCTGGCCGAGCTACGACAACACCCGCTTCGCCCGCGCCATCGACGGCGAGTATTACTTCCAGCAATTTGAAGACCCGCTGCGCCCGCTGGTTAACCACGCGATCAGCGCGCTTTATCCGCCCGGCTCGGTGTGGAAGATGATCACCTCGGTCGGCGTGGTCGAAGAGAAGGTCATCGCGCCGACCTCGCGCCTGTTTGACCCCGGCAGCCTCGTTCTGCCGAACGCGTTTGCCCCGCGCGACGAGTCCCTGGGGCAGACGTTTGTCTGCTGGGACCGGGCCGGTCATGGCGAGGTGGACCTGCTGAAAGCGATCGCGCAAAGCTGTGACGTGTACTTCTACCAGGTTGGCGGCGGCAACCCGGACGTCAGCCCGGCGGTGCTGCGACCCGGCGGCCTGGGCCCCAACGACCTGTATCGCTGGGCGACCGCTTTCGGGATTGGATCGTCGCTGGGCGTGGAGCTTCCCGGCGAGTTGGCCGGACGGATGCCCGAAGGTGAGTGGAAGCGCCGCAACTATGGCGAAAGCTGGTCCACTGGCGACACGTACAACGCCGCGTTTGGGCAGGGCTACGTCACGACGACGCCGCTGCAGTTGCTGGTTTCTATCATGCCAATGATCAACGGCGGGACGATTTACCAGCCCCGGATCGCGCGTAACCTGCAAGACGCAAGCGGCAACATCATTGAGCGGTTCGAGCCGGCAGTTATCCGAACGCTGGTGATGCCGCAGGGGGACCAGCTTCCTGTGCTGCTCCTGCAGGAAGACATGCTGCTTCACGGCGAAAACAGCCTCGCCTGCCGCTGCGAGCCAGATAGCGATTATTACGACGAAGAGTTCTGCAACAGCGTCGATCTGGACAACTACACCGCTCAGTTTGACCGCGACCCCAACCTTGACGACGACGTCACGGATATCGTGCGCTATCGCGTGCATATACCGGATGGATACACGTTCAACCGGGGCGTGTGCGACCTGCTGGAACAGCAAGGCGTCCAGCGCGCGAAGCACTACATCCCGCCGTTCGCTACGCACGAAACGCTTTCGCTGATGCAACAGGGAATGCGCCGCGCCGTGACCGAAGGGACCGCTTCGCGGGCCGCGCTGCCGTACGTCAACGTGGCCGCCAAGACTGGCACGGCCGAATATTGCGACGACATCGCCAATTCGCTCAACCTGTGCAAACCGGGCGCATGGCCCGCGCACGCGTGGCTGGTCGGCTACGCGCCATACGAAGCGCCGGAGATCATGGTGATCGCGTTCGTCTATAACGGCGGTGAGGGCTCGCTGGTGGCCGGTCCGATTGTGCATGACGTGCTGGACGCGTACTTCCAGCTTAAGACGCGCCGGGTGTCGGCGGTGAATTGACGGCAGGCAGCGGTTAGCCGTTAGCTAAAAGCATGGCAGCAGTGTGCTGGCCTTGACCTCTCTCCGTTCACAATAAGAGTGCCAGACGTGGCTTTCGCCCGTCTGATTGCGCATGATATCGCTGCCAAAGCAGTTGCTTTGGTTTTTGCTAATCGCTAACCGCTAACTGCTAATCACCTGACAGTGCGCTGTTTAGCACGCTGCGCGAAAATGAGTATAGTTGTTGATGGGGTGCCGGGCGCTCGGCTCTGCGGGTCGTCCGGACCGTAAAGATGCAGAAAGGGATGCGCCGCTTTCGGCATGGACGACTCCAT
>CBINGT010000264.1:0-5545 GCA_966250245.1 uncultured Anaerolineae bacterium | reverse complement strand
GAGCTGCTGGCGCTCGGCGGCTTGTACGCCCGGCTGTATGAAACGCAGTTCAGCCACGACGAACCGGCGCGGCAGTCAGAGCACCCAGGTTGAGTGGCTGGACGGCGGTGGGAGTGGTTTAGTACTCGGTAGGCGGCGAGTCGCCCGCGACCTGCATGACGGTGTGGTGCGTGCGGAACAAGCTGTAGACGTTCGGCTGGCTGGCGACCGGCTTGAGCACGTTTTCGGACTGCATGATCGACAGCCATAGCTCGATCTCGTCCTCGTCCATGCTCAGACGATCCATCAGCGCCTCGCGCGTGATCGGGATGCGCTCCTCGTACAGTTCCAGCAGCACGCGGATCACCTCGTTGCGGTCCGCCAGCACCGCATAGACGTGCGGCGCGTCCTCGACCAGCGAGATCCCCTTGGTGCGATACTCGCTCTGCGGGTTCTCGTATTCGTCCACCTTCACCGCACCCGCCTCGATAAGCTCCTCGACCGCTTGCTGGAAGCTGGTGCTCGGGTCATAGGGGCGCAGGCGGCGATGCAGGCTGCCGAGCGGGCACCACGCGAAGCCACGGAAGCTGGTGAACTGCTCCACGCTGACGATAATTCGCCGGATCATCCGGTCGATGTCTTCCTGCGTCACGCCCGGAATCTGGTTGAGCGCGGCCGTGATGTCCTGGTTGGCAAGCTTGATCACCGGCACGAGATCTTCCGGGTTGTGGCGGTGCGGGACCATCTCACGCGTCAAGATGCCCTCGCGCACCAGAAAGTCCACCCACTCCGAGCGCCAGGCGTCGGTCGTGTTCAGCCCTGGCCCTTCCAGGCCATGATCCATCGCGATGCCTTTGAGCAGGAAGCCATAGTTGACGTATTCCCACCCGCGCACGTGGAGCGTGTTCGCCACGCGATGCACGATCCGGTCGCGCACGAGGAACGTCTTTTGCACGGTCGGGTTGTCGCTGTTCAGGCCGACGAGGTTCACCTCTTCGTCGATCACGACCAGCCCGTGCACCGCCGCCTGGGTGACGAGGTCCCGCGCGCGGTCCTCGTTCGGGACGGTGTGCACGTCGACCAACCGCCAGATCAGGTCATCGAGGTCGACCATATCCGTACCCGCCTGGTTGAGCAGGTAATCGAGGTGCAGCAGCACGCTCGACCACTGCGACGGGCGGAATTCCGGTTCCTCTTCGGCAACCGGCTCAACCGCCGGGGCGACCGGCTGCGCGTGCGGCTGGGTCGCGGCGTAGACGTCCGCGTGGCGCGGCAGGTTGCAGAAGTCTTCGACGTACTCGACCAGCAGGGCCGGGTTAGACTCGACCAGGCGGCTCGTGCTGCCGCGCACGCCCCACACCACGACCTGCTTGTTGCGCGCCCGCACCGCGCTGAAGACCTCGTTGAAGTCGCGGTCTCCGCTGGCGATGATGAACACGTCGGCGCTGTCGGGTGAGGCGCTGTCTGCCAGCACTTCCTTCGCGATTCGCATGTCGGCGCTGTTCTTGCCCGGCAAGCTGAAGACCGGGTCAATGTTCGCGCGCGCCAGGCGGCTCGGCGCTTCGTCGGAGACTTCGCGGCCGGTGCGGTCGGTTAGCGGGGCGAGGCTTCCGCGCTGGCCCCACGGCGCATAGGCGGCCATCTGGCGCACCTGCCCGTGCGACTGCGCCTGCCGCAGCATGCCCTCGATCAACTGGTCAAGATCCAGGACGTATCCCTGCTCGCTGAGGCTGATCGAGATGTTCTCGAAGTCGATGTAGAGCGCGACGGTTTTGCTGGGGATGCCCAGAATCGCCTCAAGCGGCTGGAAGATCACGCCCTCGATATCCGCAGGCGGCTCGTCGCCCCAAACGCGGACGCGCGTCCGGCTGCTGAGCTGGATGTGTGTGACGAGGCTCAGGATATCGGGTCGCGTGCTGGAGATGATCAGCTCGTCGATCCGCTCAGTCTCGACCGAGAAATAGTGCTTCAGCAGAGCGTCCATCACAACGCTGCGATCCGGCACATTGAACAGGTCGTAGCCTTCGCTGGCAAAGACCTGCTGAACGCTCACCCCTGCGCTGCCACTGGGTCGGCGGTAGCGATTCCAATCGGCAACCGCCACAGCGACAAGGTCTTCTTTCGCTTGCAGCCCGGCTGCCAGCACCGCGCTATTCATTAGGGCTGATGCGACGGTGTGGATATCGAGGGTGACGCCTCGGGTGTCGAGCCGCTGCAGCAAATCATCGACATCGACAATCAGATATGCAATCATTTACAACCTCGCGTCGCGCGCCGTATCCGGGCTGGGACGTGCGGCGACGAAACACTAGATAGCGTACAAACAGTGAAGTGCGCGACACGTGGCTCGCGCAGCCGCTTCATAAAGCTGGCGCATGATCAGGCTAAACGCTAATGAGGGAACATACTCAGCCCGGCGGATCCGTCAAAACGCATCCAAAACACCGCGACACCACACTCATGCGCGGCGCCGATAACGGTTGGTTTGTATCCGCCTGGTTGGAAGGGCTGCCATTCCGGCACGTAATCAAAATAATTTTGACGCGCCGCCGCCACTCGCGCTCGCTTGATCGCCTCCACTATATGTTCATTGTAGCAGGGCAATAACCATCCGCCAAGTGAGGATTTTGTCAGTAAGACATTAGAACTGCTCAGAATCAATCTCCCCCGGCAGAGTTCTCGCGGTTACCCTTGCGTCACGCTAAAATTAACGGTAAGCCGAATCACCTAACGTAGAGGATCCGCTCGTGTCTTCAAACCGGCTGCCCACAATTACCAGCCCGCCCTGGAGCCCCACCACCAAGCGTATCGTCGCCGTGGGGGTGGTGGTGCTGGCGTTGTGGATGGTACGCGAAATCGGCTCGGCCATCTGGACCTCCGTCATTCTGGCGGTGGTGCTGAGCTATCTGCTGTCGCCGATCGTGCGCTTTGTCGAGCGGCGGATCGTGGTGATCGGCGGGCGGGGCGTGCGCCGGACGATCAGCGTGCTGGTGGCGTGGATGATCCTGATCGGCATCTTCGTGCTGGTGGCCTTGCTGGTGATTCCGGCGATCAGCGCGCAGTTCCGCGAGTTTGCCGACGAACTGCCGCGCCTGTGGCAGTCGATTCAGGACGACGCGCGCGAGGTGCTAAGCCGCCCGATCTCGCTTGGCAACTATTCCTTCGTCCCGTGGGACGAGTTGCAGGCGATGTTTACGCCCTCGGATGGCGAGACGGAAAACGGCCAGAACCTCGGTGAGACGCTCCGCGCCGGGCTGCTGGCGATGACCACGTCCGGCATCGACGTGATCAGCAGCCTTGTGACGGTGGTTGTGTCCTTTGCGTTTGTGCTGGTGATGGTCTTCTACCTGATGCGCGATGGGCCGAGCCTGACGCAGAGCGTGATCGCCAGCACGCCGGAAAGCTATCGCGGCGACGTCGAGCGCCTGATGGTCGAGCTGGGCCTGATCTGGAACGCGTACCTGCGCGGCCAGTTGACGCTAGGGTTGGCGGTCGCGATCGCGACGTATCTCATGGCATTGGTGCTTGGGCTGCCGCAGCCGCTGGTGCTTGGCGTGCTGGCCGGTTTTCTCGAGTTCATCCCCAATATCGGGCCGACGCTGTCCGCTGTTCCCGCGATATTCTTTGCCTTGCTGACGCCGAGCAGCACGATCCCCGGCCTGGATGCGGGGATTGTGTATGCGGTGGTCGTCGGGCTGGGGTATGTCGTTATCCAGCAGTTGGAGTCGCTGATCCTCGTGCCGCGCATTCTCGGCAGCAGCCTCGATCTGCATCCGGTGGTGGTGCTGGTCGCGGTGTGGATCGGCGCGACGCTGATCGGCGTGCTGGGCATCGTCCTCGCGGCGCCGATGGTCGCGACCCTGCGCCTGGGGTTGCGCTACATTCGCGGCAAGTTGCTCGACGAAGAGGTCTTCCCAATGGTGTCGCACCCGGCGACACGCCGCACCGGGCTGGCCTATTCCCTGATTCGCTATTTCCTGGCGAAGCGTTTTCTGGACGAGAACGGCGAGGTGGAGCGGGTGCGCAGCCGCCGGTCGGACGCATCCGAGACAAAAGCCCTGCCGAGTGGTCGCTAGGCGGCCGGAAAGGACCCGGCTCATGGCCGATTTTCTTCGACGTTTGCGACGCGAGCGACCAGACGAGCCCGCCCGCAAAGGACCGGAACCGCTGACCGAGGACCGTATCCTCTTCGGATATCGCATGAATTGGACGCGCACCGCTATGACCTGGGACGCCGATCGCCGGGCGCTGATCGCGGCGCGCGTGGACGCCATCATTCACAGCAGCGACTTTGAGCAAAACGCGCTGGAGCGCCGGTTCCGTGTGGAAGGGCTGGACGACCAGGCGCACAGCGGCGCCAGCCTGATTGCGCTGGCAGATGTGATTCGCGCCCTCGACAAATTCGAGTTGAACGACGACAATCAACCATAGCCAATATTACATGGCTTCCCGCGCAATCTGCGCATCCGGCAGACCGGGCGTGTGCCTGGCACGGACACCAACCCCTTCGAGCAAGAGGAGAGACAACCCATGAACGAAAACAGCGAAATTCCGGTCAACAGCCTGGCCGAGACGGAGAATTACACCGCCTGGACTGCCGACGAACCGGATGGCGAGCGCACGTACCATCTTGAGCTTGGTCCGGTGACGGCGCATTTCTTCCAGGAAGAGTGGGAAGAGTTCATCGACCTGATCCGCGACGCCGCGCAAGAGCCGCCGTCGAGCGATCAGGACGAAGAAGGCGTGGAAGTCGAGCTAGACTGGGGCTCGCTGTACTTCTCGCAGGACGAGTGGACCGAGTTCCTTTCGCTGATCAACCAGCTCGCGTAAGGCGGGGCGGTCGCGAACACCAGAGCGGGCAGGAACGATCCATTCGTCCTGCCCGTTTTTTGTAGGATGCGGCGCGCGTGAATGAGGAAGCTCTCGCGTTTCTGAACGGACCGGAAGGGTGCGCGATCCTGGCGCGGCTGTCCGAGGCCGATCTCAACGAGGCGCACACACTTTCGCTGCTGGCGGAACTGCGCAAGACGCTTCCGGCGGATCTGGCAGGCGCGGCGCTGACGCTGGCTCGCCTGCGAGAGCGGGGCGCGGCCAAGTTCAGCCGGGCAGGGGCGATGTTCTTCACGTCCGACGCATTGGAGCAGGCCAGCGGCGAGGCGATCGCCCGCTATCGCGCGCGCCGCTTCGCCGCAGCAGGGTACACGCGGATCGCGGATCTTGGCTGCGGGATCGGCGGCGATGCGCTGGCGCTGGCGGGCGTGCCCGGCACGCGAGTGATCGGCGTGGATCGCGACCCGCTGCGCCTGAAGATGGCCCGCGCCAACGTCTGCGCCTACGGCCACGAGGCGGACTGGCTCTGCGCGGACCTGCGCGATCCGCTGCCGCTGCGTGGCGTTCCGGCGGCTTTCTTCGACCCGGCGCGGCGCGAGGACGGGCGGCGTATTTTCTCGGTGCGCGATTACCAGCCGCCGCTCGACGTGATTCGCGCCTGGCCGTTCGAGGCGCTGGCGGTCAAGCTGTCGCCCGGCGTGTCAGGGCACCTGGAACGCATCTACGTGCCCAACCG
>CBINGT010000263.1:0-5557 GCA_966250245.1 uncultured Anaerolineae bacterium | reverse complement strand
TTCGGACCGGATGACATCTTCCTGCTCGAAACGCTAGCCGGTCAGCTTGCGATCGCGATCCAAGAAGCCCAGACCTACGATGCGGAGCGACGCCAGACCGAGCGCGTCAACGCCATGACGGACGTCGCCCGCGCGCTCGTTTCGATCCTGAACATCGACGACCTGCTCGACGAAGTGGTCGATTTGGTGACCGATCATCTCGGCTACAACCGCGTGCACCTGTTCCTGCGCGTCGGCGACCGGCTGGTGTTCCGCAGCGGGAGCGGCGTTCACAGCGGGCGATGGGCGCTGGAGCGGCTGTCGTTTGGGATAAACGACGACGGCGTGATCCCCTGGGTGGCGCGCGAGGGCAAGCCGAAGGTCAGCGGGGATGTCAACGGCAACGACTGGTATCTCGTCGGGCCGGAGCTTGCCGACACGTGCAGCGAGATGACCGTCCCGATCCGCATCGGCGCGCACGTGCTCGGCGTGTTCGACATCCAGAGCACCGAGCCGGACGCCTTCACCGACGACGACGTCGCGCTGATCCAGGCGCTGGCCGATACCGTCGCGATCGCGCTGCGTAACGCCAGCCTGTTCGCCAACGAGCAGCGCCGCCGCATGCTCTCCGAAACGCTGCGCGAGCTGAGCACGGTGCTCGGCTCGTCGCTTGACCTGAATAGCGTGCTCGACGGAATCCTCGTCGGGTTGGAGCGTGTGGTCGACTACACCGCCGGGATGATCCTGCTCTACGACCCCAGCACGGCGACCTATCAGGTCAGCGCGGCGCGCGGCGACCTGGTCGAGACAGACGTCGGCTCGTGGGACGAGCTGATCCCCGCTGCCGAACTGGACGACACCCGACTGATCAACCTGCTGCACCAGATCACGCAGGCGGACGAGCGCGAGCACGCCGATCACCACGACGAGATTCTCGTTCCGCTGACTGTCGCGGGCGAGCCGACCGGCTATCTGGCGCTGGAACGCATCGGGCCAGACCGCTTCTCGCCCGAAGACAACGAGATTATCAACACATTCGCCATCCAGGCGGCGGTCGCCATCACCAACGCACAGCTTTACATGGCGCAGCGTGAGGAAGCGTGGGTTTCGACCGCGCTGCTGCAGGTGGCCGAGGCGACCGCCCGCGCGACGTCGCTGGACGAGGTTCTGAGCACAGTGGCGCGGATCACCCCGCTGCTGGTCGGCGTGGACTGGAGCGCCGTGCTGCTGGCAGAGTCGAACAACTTCCGCGTGATCGAGGTCGCCGGGCTCTCGCCGGAAGCTGCCGCCGCCATCACGGGCTACGTGGTCACGCCGCTCAACTGGCCGCTGCTGCCGCAGATCAAGCAGGACGGGCAGCCGATTCTGCTCGACGCGAACACGCCCAAGCCCACCGATCTGCCGGTCGACTTCACGATCAGCCAGGGGGTCGCGCTGCCGCTGATGGCGAAGGGCGAGGTGATGGGCCTGCTGCTGATCGGGCAGCGGGAGGGCACCGAGCCGATGACGCGCCGCAAAATCGAGCTGGTCAGCGGCATCGCCAATCAAGCCGCGCTCGCCATCGAGAGCGCGCAGCTTCTGGCCGCCCAGCAGGAAGAAGCGTGGGTGTCAACCGCCCTGCTCCAGGTGGCGGAAGCGGTCAACACGCAGATCGACCCGGAGCAAAGCCTTGAGACGATCGTCCGCCTGACGCCGCTGCTCGTCGGCATCGAGCGGTGCGCCGTGCTGAAGTGGGATCCGGCGCAACACTGCTTCTACGGCGGGCCGTCGTGGGGCCTCTCGCCGGAGAGTCGCGACGCGTTCAGCGAATTGGAGCTTTTCGCCGAAAACTCGCTGTTCCTAACGCAGCTTGTCGAAAGCACGGAGCCGGTGTCCGCCGGGACGGGCACGGACCTGCCCATCCCCGGCGCGATCCAGCGGTTGTTTGAAAGCCCGACGCTACTCGGCCTGCCGCTGATAGCGCGCGGGCATCAGGTCGGCGCGATGCTGGTCGATCACCCCGCGCTGGGCGGCCCGATCGACCGCCGCCGGCTGAACATCCTCAGCGGCATCGCCCACCAGACCGCGCTGACGCTGGAGAACGCGCGGCTCCAGTTGGAAGCGACCACCGCCGAACGCATCGAGCGGGAACTGGAAGTCGCGCGGGATATTCAACGCAGCTTCTTGCCAGACACTTTCCCCTCGATCCCCGGCTGGGACGTGTCGGCGTTCTACCGGGCAGCACGGCAGGTCGGCGGTGACTTTTACGACTTCTTCGAGCTGGGCGAAAACCTGTGGGCGATTGTGGTGGCAGACGTGGCAGACAAGGGAGTCGGCGCGTCGCTGTTCATGGCCTTGAGCCGTACCCTGCTGCGCGCGGTCGGCTCGAACCGCCGCACCCCAGCCGAAACGCTCGCCCGCGTGAACGAGGTCTTGCTGCGCGACACCCGCTCGGACCTGTTCGTGACGGTCTGGTATGGCATGTGGGACACGGCCGCAGGGACGGTGCGCTTCGCCAGCGCCGGGCACAACCCGCCCCTGCTGATCCACGCCGACGGGACCGCCGAGCAGCTCCACGCACGCGGCATTGCGCTGGGCGTGGTACCGAACGTGCGCCTGGAAGAGACGCAGGTCACGCTCCATCCGGGCGATCTGCTGGTGGCGTACACGGATGGCGTGACCGAAGCGCTCCGTTCCGACCAGACGGAGTTCGGCGTGGTGGGGCTGCAATCGACGCTCTCGAACCTGCGCCACCTGCCCGCCGAAGACATCACGCGCGGCGTGCTGACCGCCATCGACAATTTTGTGGTCGGCGAGCCGCAGTTTGACGACATCACAATGGTGGTGCTGAAGCACCTCGAAGATGGCGCGGTGCCGCAACCCCGCCCCGAGCCGCCGGATGAGTTTACGATTTAGCGGTTAGCAGTTGGCGATGAGCGGTTAGCCGAAAAACAGAACGGCCAGTTTGCGCCTGACCGTTCTCCAGATGTACAGCAGCGCCCGAAGGCGCTGCTTTGATTTTGCGGCGTGCGGACCGTTCTTACGGCCCGGCGCCCCACCCATTGAACGGGGCGCACTGCCCGGTTGCAGGGTTGAACTCCGACGGGCCGCCATAGCAAGCGGTTGGCAGCGGATCGCCGTTCTCGTCCAGGCGATTGGCGTTAATGTTGTTGAGATCCACGTCCGCCGGGTTCATCACCGTGACGCAATGAATCGCGCCGAACGGGTTGATCGGATCGCGGCGCTCAGTCATCGGCGCGTCGGGGTTGAAGAAGTTGTACGTCAGGCGGCTGACCTCTTCGATCAGCTCCCACGTCTGGATCGTCATCACGTTGTTCTGGTCGAGGTCTTCCTCGAAGACGTACATCACGAAGATGTAGTCGCCGCCCGGCGAGAACACGATCCCCGCGTCGCCGGTCGTCTCAGGACCCCAGCCGTTCTTATGCGCGACGACCGTCCCTTCCGGCACGCCGAGCTCGATCAGCCGGTCGATGCGGTTGCCGCTGAGCAGGTTCAGCATCTGCTGGCATTCCGTCTGCGTGATGTCGCCGGGATACATCGCGCGCAAGCCGCTGTTGTGATAGGCGCAGTCGTAAATCTCCATCAACAGCATGCCCATATCTTCGGCGGTCGTCTGGGCGTAGGGGTCTGGCTGGGCGTTGTACTGGGAATTAGGCGGCACCTGCGGGCGGCAGACCGGCGCCTCGAACAGCAGACCAGGATCGCCCACACGCAGCGGCGCGCTGATGTACGTCCGCTCTGCGCCAAGCTCCTGCGCGGTGCACGATACCTGGCGCAATCCGTCGCTAAGCTGCGCGTTGACCGTTTGCCCGGCGCCGGGGATCTGCATCAGGAAGTTCGACGCGGAGTTTTCGCTGCACAGGATCGACGCCGTTAGCAAGAAAGCAGTGTCCTGATCGACCAGAAGCTGCTGGCGGAACAGGTTGATCATGATCGGGATCTTGATGGTGCTGACCGCGCTGTGCGCCACGTCGCCCAGGATCGACAGTTCCTCGCCGCTTTCGAGATCCATCACAAAGACCGACGCCAGCGTCTGCGTACCGTTCCACGCAAAGCCTCGCTGCTCCATAAGCTGGATGATCGCCTCGCGCAGCACGGTCATATCGGCGGCGGGCGCTTCCCGCTCGACCACCGGCAACTGCACGATCCGCTGCTCCGGCTCCATCTGGAACAGCGCATGTTCGACCATCCGCATCGCCTCGTCCACGTCGAGTGTCAGGCCTGGCCTCCCCGGCTCAAAGACGAGCGCGTCCGGATCGTCCCACTTGAAGCGCGGGCGCTGCGGCTGAGTGTTGTATCCGGCCAGATCGTGCGTCAGAAACTCGCGCAGCAGCGCCTCGTTGTAGTCGGCGTCCAGCGGAACGCTCACCGCTGCGACCGGCCGCCGTCCCAGGTAGTTCCAGAAGCCGAGCCAGAAGTTCGTGGCGGCGGTGCTGCGGGAGCGCGCTTCGGCCAGCATGGCGTCGCTGTTGGTGCGAAAACCGACATCTGCCGGATTGAGCATGATCAGGTGATCGCCGAAATACAACTGCACCGGCTGCGTGATGTAAACCTCTTCCCAACGCTCGCGCGCCCGGTTAGGGTCCATCCCGCCGACCTGCAGCCCGGCGATGGTGAGATCGGTTTGCAGCGTGTCTTTGGTGGCGCTATAGCGTGCCAGCTCGATCATCGCCAGCACGATCGCGGCAAGCAACAGCACGCCGGAAAAAATCTCAAGCAGCGGCAGATGCATGCGCCGCCGGTCTTCGCGCAGATGTCCGTAGGCCATGCGTCCGGTCACCCTTCCTTACTTGCGGTCACACTCGCCCTTTCGGCGCGCACCATCGCCAGCGCGCGCTCGTGGAACGCCACCAGCGGCGGCAACGCATCCAGGGGCGCCCATTGGTAACTGAGAAGCTCGTGACTGAGCTGGATCGCCTGCGCGCCCTCTTCCGGGCGGCAGAGATACACCAGGTCCATGTGCGTGCGCCATTTCGGCGAGCGCAGCGCCAGGATTAACCGCTCCGCCCGCACGCGCAGGCCCGTTTCCTCGAAGATCTCGCGCTCGGCGGTCTGCGCCGGTTCCTCGCCCCGTGCAATCCACCCGCCCGGCAAGCCCCATGGCCGCTGCGGGTGAAGCACATGCTCGACCAGCAACACACGCTCGCCCGTCGCGTCGAGCACGATCCCCACCACGCCGACCGTAAAACGCGGCTGCAGCAGGCGATACAGGCTCTGCACCACCCAGCCGGTCCACGGCATGCGTTGCAGCAGCCGCGCCGCGCGGCGATGCCACCGGCGGCCCGGCGCGGACACACTCGATTGAGGGAGAGGCTGCGACAAGCGACGATACACCCTAAGCTGTTAGCGGTTAGCAGTTAGCGATTAGCAAAAACCCAACATCAAGAGCTTTAGCGTCGCCGCCGATTCAGGGAAACGAAAGGCGCGGCTGTTAGCTCTCGGGTCTTGTTAAGAGTTTATCGAAACGCGCTTGCCTGCGCGTCGCTCGCCGGGGAAACCTCACCCCTTAACCCCCCAGCCCCGTTTCCCCTCTCCATGCATGGAGAGGGGCCAGGGGTGAGGTTCTGCGCGCTGGCGC
>CBINGT010000262.1:0-5558 GCA_966250245.1 uncultured Anaerolineae bacterium | reverse complement strand
TCGCGTCTCTTACCGGAAGAAAGGCGGTCATGTGCCCCTGGTTCAGAATGACCGCCGTTTCACAAAGGTTTTGCACCGCCGCCATGTTGTGGCTGACGAACAGCACCGTGCGGCCTTCTCCGGCCACGTCGCTCATCTTGCCGAGACACTTCTTCTGGAACTCGGCATCCCCCACTGCCAGCACCTCATCGACGATCAGGATCTCCGGTTCCAGGTGCGCGGCGACCGCGAACCCCAGTCGCAAGCCCATCCCGCTCGAGTAGTGCTTGACCGGCGTGTCGATGAACTTCTCGATCTCCGCAAAGTCCACGATCTCGTCGAACTTGCGGTCGATCTCCGCCCGGCTCATGCCCAGGATCGCGCCGTTCAGGTAGATATTCTCGCGGCCGGTCAGCTCGGGATGGAAGCCAGTCCCCACTTCCAGCAGCGAGCCGACGCGCCCGTACACTTCGGCATAGCCCTCGGTCGGGTCGGTGATGCGTGACAGAATTTTGAGCAGCGTGCTCTTGCCCGCGCCGTTGCGTCCGATGATGCCCACGACCTCGCCGTGTTCGACCTCGAACGAAACGTCCTTGAGTGCCCAGATCTCTTCCTGCAGCCCGGACGCGCCATACGCCTCGCCGCGAATCAGGCTCCGCGCGCGCTTGAACGGCGCAGTCATCGCGTCGGTTAATGAGTCCCGCAGGGTCCGGTACGAATTTACCCGGCCGGCAATGCGGTACAGCTTGCTGAGTCCTTCGACTCGAAGCGCGAGATTGCCCATTACCTCACCCTATACCACATCGGCGAAGGTCTTCTCCATCCGCCGGAAATAGTACGCCCCGCTGATCAACAGCAGCACCGCCGCCGCGCTCGACGCAATGATGATCGGTCCCGGCGCGGTGTCCGCGTCCAGCAGCGCCCAGCGGAACCCCTCCACCACTCCCGCCATCGGGTTCAGCCCGTACAGCGCGCGCAGCAGGTCGTTCTCGATCAGGCTGCTCGGATAGGCAATCGGGGACGCGAACATCCAGAACTGCGTCAGGAACGGCACGGTGTAGCGCACGTCGCGGAACTGGACGTTCATCGCCGAGAGCCACAATCCCACCCCCAGCGCCGTGACGAACGCCAGCAGCAGGAACAACGGCAGGAACAGCACGTTGGCCGTCGGCATGATGCCGTAAGCCAGCATCATACCCAGCAGCACCACGAACGCCAGCACGAAGTCGATCACCCCCGACAGCACCGAGGAGATCGGGATCACCAGACGTGGGAAGTAGATCTTCTTGATCAGGTTCGCGCTGCCCACCAGGCTGTTCGAAGCGTGGCCCAGCCCGGCGGCGAAGAACGATCACGGCACCAGAGCGGTGTAGCTAAAGATCGGATACGGCACACCATCGGAAGGAACTTTCGCGAGATTCCCGAAGAACAGGCTGAAGACGACCATCGTCATGAACGGTTGCAGGATCGCCCACGCCGCGCCGAGGACGGTTTGCTTATAGCGGACCTTGATATCGCGCCACGTCAGGAAGTACAGCAGCTCGCGATATTCCCACAGCTCGCGCAGCTTGAGCGACACCCACCCCCGCGAAGGCTCGATACGCAGGTAATAGGAATGGGTTTCTGGCGCTGGGGGCGCGCTCTCCGCGACCAATGGTCGCGCTGGCGCGACATCTTCAACGGGCCTCGTCATAGACGGCTCATCCTCAGTTCGATACACGATCGCAGCGTCACCCTCTCAGGTATAAAGCTGTAGGCGAGGGCAGGTATTCTCACGGGACAAGTATCATCGATCCACCAGCAGTGGTCAATGTTCGAGTATACCGCTTCGCCACGCCTGCCTGAGGGGGGTAGCCGGGGCGGAAGTTTACCACATTCCGGCGCGCCCGGCATCCCCGCTGGCCGGACGGACGCTGCCTTTCCGCGAAAGAAGAGTTGCGCAAAATCCAGGAAAGATTAGCCTAGAGTAGGCATCTTAAACGAGGTATATTTAGCGGACACGCGCGAGTGCAAGCGCAACGGGGGGCGCGCGCTCAGAAAACGGGCTGGGTTCCTGTTCATCCCCTGTGTTTGCTCATTTCGCCATACTCACGTCATACTGTATTGGCTATACCGCCGTCGCCGCCTGACCTATAGTTGACTTCTCACCTCATGAAATTACTTTATACAATCACCGCATATCCGCCCTCGATTGGCGGTGCGCAAATCCTTCAACATCTCCTCGCAATTCACTTGCAGGCGCGGGGGCATCAGGTGCAAGTTGTCAGCCATTGGGACTCCGTTCGCACGGACTGGCTGCTCGGCACGACCCTGAAAGCGGCTCGGAAAAGCTTTGACTACCGGATCGACGGCGTTTCCGTCCACCGGATCGGGTATTCCGCCGTGGATCTCCTGAAAATGCTGCCCTTCGTGCCAGTCTATTATGCGCTGATGGACGTCGCCCTCACGTCGATCTCCGGCATCATCCAGCGTCACCTTGTGCCCTATTCGGACGGTATCGACCTGGTTCACAACACACGCATCGGCCGCGAGGGGTTGAGCCTGGCGTCGTATAAGCTGGCGCGCAGCCGCAACGTCCCGTTTGTGCTGACCCCCGTGCACCATCCCCGGTGGGTAGGCTGGCGTTATCGCGCCTACAACCGGCTCTATCGTGACGCCGATGCGGTGATTGCGCTCACCCAGGCGGAAAAGGCGACCCTGATGAAGCTGGGCGTTGCCGCGAACCGTATCTATGTGACCGGGATGGGGCCCTGGCTAGCAGACCGCGCCGATCCTCAGGCGTTTCTTGAGAAATACGGCTTGAAAGAGCCGCTGGTGCTCTTCCTCGGACAGACCTATCCCTACAAGGGGTACCGGCAACTGCTGGAAGCGACCAGCATGGTCTGGAAGGCTTTCCCTGAAACCCAGTTCGTCTTCATTGGCCCGCCCGTGATGAACTGCGAGGAAGTGTTCACCCAATATCAGGACCCGCGCATTCACCGCCTGGGGCAGGTGAGCCTACAGGAAAAAACCAATGCGCTGGCGGCGTGCACGCTGCTCTGCATGCCGTCGACGCAGGAGAGCTTTGGCGGCGTTTACACTGAGGCGTGGTCGTTCGCCAAGCCGGTAATCGGCTGCCCGATTCCGGCCGTCAAAGAAGTCATCGAGGACGGAGTTGACGGGTATCTAGTGGCGCAAGAGCCGCAGGCTATCGCCGAGCGCATCATCGACCTGCTGCAAAACCCGGAGCGCGCGCGGGCGATGGGGAAGGCGGGGCAAGACAAGGTGAACCGCAGTTATAACTGGCCGACCCTCGCCGAGCGGACCGAGGAAGTTTATCGCAGTGTGCTCCAGCAGCGGGCGGCGCGGAAGTAAGGGCGACCGATGGATCGGCAGACTCCCGGGTTCGGATCGCATTACAAGTGTCGACCAGCAACATGAGCGTTTCTCCGCTTGTCAGCGTGCTGATGCCTGTCCACAACGGCGAGCGCTATCTCGCCGGGGCGCTCGACAGCATCCTCGCCCAGACCCTGCGAGACTTTGAGCTGATCGTGGTGGACGATGGCTCTACCGACCGCACGCCGGAGATTCTCGACCGCTACGCCCGGCGCGACGGCCGCGTGCGCGTCTACCGGCAGGAGAATCAGGGGATTCCGGCGGCGCGCAACAAGTGCCTCGACCTGGCGACGGGCCGCTATTTCGCCTGGATGGACTCCGACGATGTGGCGCTCCCCGCGCGGCTGCAGAAGCAGGTCGAGTTCATGGACGCCCATCCAGAGGTCGGCGTGTGCGGCACATGGGTGAAGACGATTGGCGCGGCGGCCGGGCAGGTGTGGCGCTATCCGGCTGACGACGCCACCCTGCGCAGCATGCTGGTCTTCAACCCGCCGTTCGCCAACACGTCGACGTTTGTCCGGCGCGAGGCGCTGGAAGCGGCCGGGCTGCGCTTTGACCTGTCGTTTCCGCAGGCGCAGGATTACGACCTGTGGGCGCGGGCGGCGCAGCACACCCGGCTGGCTAATCTGCCCGAAGTGCTGGTGCTATACCGGCTGCATCCGCGCCAGGTGACAGAAACACGCTCCGCCAACCAGGCCGCGCTGTCGGGGAAGGTGCGCGCGCGGGAGCTTGCGCGGCTCGGTCTTGCGCCCACGGCTGAGGAATTTGAGCTTCACCAGCGGCTGTCGCTGTTCACTCTGGAAGAGTCGCGTGACGCTCTGAGCCGCGCCGAGCGATGGCTCCAACGTCTGCTGGACGCGAATGAGGCCCAGGGCGTGTATCCGGAGCGTGAATTCGCGTCCGTCGTCGGCCAGCGGTGGTTTTTCACCTGCCGGGGCGCGACACGGCTGGGGCGGTGGACCTGGCGGAAGTACTGGTCCTCACCGCTCAGCCGGTATTACACGCTACCCGGCAGAACGCGCGCCAAGTG
Organism: uncultured Anaerolineae bacterium; assembly: GCA_966250245.1. Taxonomy (GTDB): domain Bacteria; phylum Chloroflexota; class Anaerolineae; order Aggregatilineales; family Aggregatilineaceae; genus DYGX01. The sequence goes on along the minus strand of CBINGT010000262.1, from coordinate 1,174 downwards.
TTTCGTGTATTCATTCGCACAATTGCGCAGCTAGAAGGGATGAGCCGTGGCATCTCTGCGCGTGTCCGTCATCATTTCCACCTACAACCGTGGCGATCACTTGCCCGCGACGCTCGACTGCCTGCTGCAACAGACGCGCGTGCCGGACGAGATCATCGTCGTGGACGACGGCTCGACCGACCACACGCAGGACGTCCTCAAACGCTACGGCCCGCCGGTGATCAGCCTGTGGCAGGCGAATCAGGGGCTGTCGGCCGGGCGGAACAGGGGGCTCGAGCTGGCGACCGGCGACCTGATCGCCTTCCTCGACTCCGACGACCTGCTGGCGCTCGACAGCATCGAGAAGCGAGCGGCGATCCTTGAGGCGCACCCCGAGTACGACGTCGTCTATAGCAACGTGCAGATGGTCAGCGCGAAGGGCGACGTGCTGGGGCTGTATACCGAGTTCCGGCCGGGGCCGCGCCCCAGTGGAGACGTATACGCGCATCTCGCGCAGTACAACCTGATGCCGGTGCACGCCTACATGTTTCGCCGGGCGTGCCTCGACACCACCGGCGTGTTTGACACCGCGCTCTACGGCATGCAAGACTACGACCTGTGGCTGCGGATGGCCGAGCACTTCCAGTTCTACTTTCTCGACGAGCCGCTGGCACAATACATCCTGCACGACACGATGATGACCGTCCGGCAGAAGCCTAAAATGCAGCACGATCACGCCATCATCCGGCGGCGGATCTACCAGTCGCCCGCGTTTCAGCGCCTGTCGGGGCGCGAACAGGCGACCGTTTTTCTCAAGCACGGCATGCAGCGCATGATTGACGGGCACAGCCGGGATGGGCGCACGCTGTTTCGCAAGGCGATCGCCGCCGCGCCCGCGAGGCTGCCTGCCTACCTGCTGTTTGGGCTGTCGCTTCTGGGGAGCGGCGCGTTCAACGCCGAGTCCAACACGGCGAAGTATTGGTCGAGGTCGTCCTCGGTGAAGTCCTCCATCGGAGTGTTCTTCATCAGCGCACCCCAGCCTTGGGCCGGACAATCGGCAGCGATCGTGGCGAGCACGAGAAAGATAGCTGCAGCGCAAGCAAGCCTCATGATTCCCTCCGGCATCGCGGTGTCGTGGCCGCCGCGAACGTGCGTTCGCAACCGCTGACCGTCAATCGAGGACTCGCGACAGGAT
>CBINGT010000261.1:0-5587 GCA_966250245.1 uncultured Anaerolineae bacterium | reverse complement strand
ATTGCAGCTTCCCGCGCTTCCTTTCGCCGTCGGAGCGATCCGGCGGGCCGATCTTCCAGGCGCGGGGGATCGGCCACCCGCTGATCGAGGATGCGATGCGCGTCGGGAATGACTTTTCGCTCTCCGCGCTGGGCGAGGTGGCGCTGATCACCGGCTCGAATATGTCCGGCAAGAGCACCTTTCTGCGAACGCTCGGCGTAAACCTGTGTCTGGCGTACGCGGGCGGGCCGGTCGTCGCCGAGCAGCTTGACACGCTCCCCTTCCGGCTGTTTACCTGCATCCGCGTGACGGACTCGGTTACTGCCGGAATCTCGTACTTCTACGCCGAGGTCAAGCGGCTGAAGGAACTGCTCGACGCCTTGCGGGCCGATCACCCGCTGCCGCTGTTCTTCCTGATCGACGAGATTTTCCAGGGGACGAACAACCGCGAGCGTCTGATCGGCAGCGCGGGGTATTTGCGCGCGCTGGTCGGCGAGCGCGGCGCGGGCGTGATCTCGACGCACGACCTGGAGCTAGTCACGCTGGCGGACGAGCTGCCGCAGCTTCAAAACTACCACTTCGAAGAGACGATCGTAGACGGGCGAATGGCGTTCGACTACCGGCTGCGGCCCGGCCCCAGCCCGACGACCAACGCACTGACGATCATGCGTCTCGAAGGGCTGCCGGTCGATGCGCCAGGCGAGGGAATAGGGAGTAGGGAGTAGGGAATGGGGAGTCACTGCCTACTCCCCACTCCCTTGTTTTTTGGCTAACCGCTGCTCGCTAAATCTCCGCCTGCCGCTCGAACACGGGCTTCAGCAGCGGATACAGGTCGCGGTAAAGCTGGTAGGCGGCCTCGTACGCGCCTGCGTTCGCGCCCGGCTCGACCCGCTCGCCTAGCTCGACCGTCTGCCGCGCGGCGGTCGGCACGTCCGGCCAGACCCCGCCGCCGACACCCGCCAGCAGCGCCGCGCCGTAGGCCGCGCCCTCGAGCGCCTTGACCACCACCAGTGGCACGCCGAACACGTCCGCGAAGATCTGCCGCCAGACGGCGCTCCGCGCGCCGCCGCCACTGACGCGTATCTCGCGCACGTACCGCCCTGCGTCGCTCTGCTTGATCAGCTCGAAGCTGTCCCGCAGCCCGAACGCCACGCCTTCCAGCACGGCGCGCGTCATGTGCTTGCGCGTGTGGCGCGAGGTCAGGCCGACGAACGCGCCGCGCGCCAGCGGATCGGGGTGAGGCGTGCGCTCCCCGGTCAGGTACGGCAGGAAGGTCAGCCCTTCGGCGCCGGGCGAGACGTCCGCCGCTTCCTCGGTCAGCGGGCCGAACTCTTCACCCGGGCAAAGGGTGTCGCGATACCACTGCAGGCTGCCCGCCGCGCTGAGCATCACGCCCATGAAGTGCCAGTGTCCCGGCACAGCGTGGCAGAAGGCGTGCAGGCGACCGTCCGGCTCGTAGGCGTAGCTCGCCAGCGGTGCGAACACCACGCCCGACGTGCCGACCGTCAGCGCGACGATCCCCGGCTCGACCGCGCCGACGCCCGTCGCCTGCGCGGCCTGATCGCCGCCGCCGCCGACCACTGGCGTTCCTGCGCGCAGACCGGTTTCTTCCGCCGCTGCCGCGCTGACCACGCCGGTCACCTGCGGGCCTTCGTGGACCGGCGGCAGCCACTCAGCCGGGATCCCGAGCGCGTCCACTACCTCGCTCGACCACTCGCGCCGCGCCACGTTGAGCAGCAGCGTCCCCGCCGCGCCCGCCAGGTCGGTCGCGTACTCGCCGGTCAGCTTGAAGCGGATGAAGTCTTTGGGCAGCAGGATGTGCGCGATTTTGGCGTAGACGTCCGGCTCGTGCTTGCGCACCCACAGGATCTTCGGGGCGGTGAAGCCGGTCAGGGCGCGGTTGCCGGTCAGCTCGATCAGCCGCCGCGCGCCGATCGTCTCGGTGATCTCGTCGCACTCCGCCTGCGTGCGCTGGTCGTTCCACAGAATCGCCGGACGCAGAACGTTCCCGTCTGCGTCCAGGCAGACGAGGCCGTGCATCTGCCCGGTCAGCCCGATCGCCTGGATCGCGCCCGGATCGTCGATCTCGGCCAGCGCGGCGCGGATCGATTGCACTATGCCGGACCACCAATCGGCGGGGTCCTGCTCGCTCCACAGCGGGCGAGGCTGGTGGCTGGGGTGCGGCGTGGTGTGGCTGGCGCACACTGCGCCGCGCTCGTCAATCAAAAGGGCTTTGGAGCCGGTGGTACTGACATCAAGACCTAATAAGTAGCGCATCTGAATTGTCTCCTCTGGCGGCACGTATGGTCGCGTTTAAATGTCACCTGAGGCGGGCGTTTGACAGCGCGCGGAGATCGCCTAAGCTGTTAGGTAGGCTTCCGCAGAGGGCGTAGATGCCCGCGCAGCCTTAGTATAGCGCAACCGGCGGCAGGTGCTCAGCGCAGATAGCCGCCCCAGGGAAGGACGGGAGAGGGACGATGAGTGCTCAGAACTGGCTTGATCGCGCCGCGCTGGACCGGCACAGCGTCGACCGGCGGCAGTGGATGGACTTTCGCGAGGCCGTGTTGCCGGACGGCCAGCGCATCATCGACGCGTACAACAGCAGCGGGCTGACGTTCACCGTCCTGCCCGATCGCGGGCTGGACGTGTGGACCGCGCACTACAACGGCCGCCCGCTGACGTGGATGAGTCAGGGCGCGCCGCAATTCCCCGATCTGTCGCTGCCGTGGCTGCAACAGTTTCACGGCGGGCTGGTGGTCACCTGCGGGCTGACGCACGCCGGGAAGTCCGAGACCGATCCCGACACCGGCCAGTTCCGCGATCTGCACGGGCAATACAGCCGTCTGCGCGCGGTCGAGGTGGCTGTGGACCGGAGCGACCCCGACGCTCTGACGCTGAGCGGCGCGGTGATCGAGGCGCAGATGTTCGGCGCGCAGCTCCGGCTGGATCGCCGCTACACGATGCGCCTGGGAGAGCCGGCGATCCACATCACGGACCGGGTCACTAACCGGGGCGACCTGCCGACGCCGCTGATGGTGCTCTACCACATCAATATGGGCTATCCGCTGATCGCCGAGGGGGCGCGCTTCGACACGCCGTACGCTGCGGTCTACCCGCGCGACGAGGAAGCGCGGAAGGGCTATGACACCTGGGCCGAGTACGAAGGGCCGACCGCGCGCTATCCCGAGCAGGTCTTCTTCCACCACCTCAAGCAGGCGGACGGGCAGACGTGCGCGTTGATCGGGCAGGATGACTTCGGCCTGCTGTTCGAGTGGGATCCGTCGCAGATGCCGTATCTGACGCAGTGGAAAAACACGCGCGAGGGCATATACGTCAGCGGGGTAGAGCCGGGGAACTGCATCCCCGAGGGGCAGGCAGGCGCGCGCGCCAGTGGCCGCCTTCAAACGATTGAGCCGGGCGAAAGCCGCCTTTTCGAGCTGACGCTGCGCGTGCTGCCCGACGCGGACTCCGTCCGGGCGGCGCGGGAGCGGATCGCGGCGCTGCGCGAGAATGGCGAGCCGGTTCCTGGCGTGGACCTGTCCGATTTTTCGGTGTAGCGGCCTGTATCAACCTGGCGTCCGGCGTAGGGGCGGAGCTTGCTCCGCCCGCAACTGATCTCCATAGGTTGGCGAGCGACACACGGCCGGTATTTCAGACTGGGCGGTGTGCCTTCCATCAGGATACGCAGGTGACGTTAATCGGGTTTAGTGGGATCAAGGCGCTGAATGGGCTATGCTTGAGGCGTATCCTGCGCTGTTCGCCGAATAATCGGATATGCCATGTCTGATCTGAACTCATCCATGCGAGACAAATGCCGCGCGCTGTATGGTGAGGCGCGCGGCGATGACTGTTATGCGCGCCTGATGGCGCTGCTCGACGCTTTCCGCGCGGAAAATCCGCCAGCAGAGCCGGTCGACCCGGCCAGGCGGCTCAGCGAGCGCGACGTGATGCTGATTACGTATGGCGGATCACTCAACGCGCCGGGGGAGCCGCCGCTGCAAACACTCTACCGCTTCCTCTGCGATCATCTGCAAGGCGTGATCTCGGCGGTGCACATTCTGCCGTTCTTCCCGTATTCGTCGGATGACGGCTTCTCGGTGATCGACTACACCGCCGTCAATCCGGCGCTGGGCACGTGGGACGACGTGCGGCGCCTGGGCGAGACGTTCGATCTGATGTTCGACCTGGTGATCAACCACGTCTCGTCGCAGAGCGAGTGGTTCCAGCGTTTTAAGGCGGGCGACCCGGCGTATGAGGACTTTTTCATCCGCGTCGATCCGGCAACCGACCTGTCGGCGGTGGTGCGTCCGCGAACCCTGCCGCTGCTCACCCCGGTTGAGACAGCGCGCGGGGTGGAGCACGTCTGGACGACTTTCAGTGACGACCAGATCGACCTGAACTTCGCGAATCCTGACGTGCTGCTCCGTATGGTTGAGGTGTTGCTGTTCTACGTCGGGCAGGGGATGACCTTCCTGCGGCTGGACGCCATCGCGTATCTGTGGAAGCGCATCGGCACAAGCTGCATCCACCTCGACGAGACGCATGTCGTCGTGCGTCTGTTCCGTGACATCTTCGACGCGGTCGCGCCGCACGTGACGATCATCACCGAGACGAACGTCCCGCACGCGGAAAACATCTCGTACTTTGGCGACGGGTGGAACGAGGCGCAGCTTGTGTACCAGTTCCCGCTGCCGCCGCTGGCGCTGCACGCGATCGCGACCGGCGACGCGACGACGCTCAGCCGGTGGGCGGCGGACCTCAAATGCCCGTCGCCTGCGACGACCTTCTTCAACTTCACTGCCTCGCACGATGGGATCGGCGTGCGCCCGGTCGAGGGAATTTTGCCGCGCGCCGAGATCGACCGGCTGGTGGAGCGCGCCCAGCAGCATGGCGGCGCCGTGTCGTATAAGGCGAATCCAGACGGCTCGCAAAGCCCCTACGAGCTCAACATCAACTACTTTGACGCGCTCTCCGATCCGAACGGCGGCGAGCCGCTGGAGCGGCAAGTCAGCCGGTTCCTGGTGTCGCAGGCGATCCAGCTTGCGCTGGCGGGCGTGCCGGGGATCTACATCCACAGCTTGCTCGGCTCGCGCAACTGGAACGAAGGCGTGCGGCAGACCGGGCGCCTGCGGACGATCAACCGCGAGCCGCTGTCCGCGCCGGACGTCGAGCGCGCGCTGGCCGATCCGGAGTCGTTGCGGGCGCAGGTGTTCACCGGCTACCGGCGGCTGATCGAGACGCGCGCCGCGCATCCGGCATTCCACCCCGGCGGCGAGCAACAGGTGCTCTCGCTGCATCCCGCGCTATTCAGCCTGCTGCGCACGTCACCGGACGGCGCCGAGCGGATCGCCGCGCTGCACAACGTCAGCGACGGGACGGTGCGCGCTTCGCTACGAGCGATCGACGGGGCGGGCGGCTGGCGCGATCTGCTCAGCGGCGAGGAATTCCGCGCGGATGAGGAAATCGCGCTCGCGCCGTATCAGGTCCGGTGGATGAAAAGCAGCGATTAGCGATCAGCAGTTAGCGGTTAGCCGTTAGCAAAGAACAGAAGAAGCTAGGGTGTGTATGCAAACTCATGGGGCGAGTGTGTATACTCGAAACATGAGCA
>CBINGT010000260.1:0-5588 GCA_966250245.1 uncultured Anaerolineae bacterium | reverse complement strand
ATCGCGGAATGCGGAATCATGCTACACTAAGCGATTAGCGGTTGGCAGTTAGCAGTGAGTCAACAGCGGCGCACAGCGCACGCGCCGATACCGTCAAGAGACACATCAGGACGTGTCACGCTCTGGCGTTTGCTAATCGCTAATCGCACTATGCTAGCCGCTGATTTTTTACGACGAAGGGGGCCTCATGCGAGCACCGCATATTCTTACGGTCCGCCGGCTGCTGGGCGGGGCGCTGCTGATCGCGCTGGTCGCGCTGGGACTTGGCACGCCCCAGTCGCTCGTGCACGCCCAGGGCGGTGGCAATCTGCTGCAAAATCCCGGCTTCGAGCCGCCCTTTACCACGCGCAATAGCGACGCGACGATTCAGGTCGCGAACGGGTGGGAGCCCTGGTATGTGACCGGCGGCGGCTCGAGCGCGATCAACGCGCGGCCCGAATACCTGCCCGCGCCAGCCTCGCGCATCCGCTCGGGCAGCGGCGCGCAGGAATTCAACACCTTTTTCGCGACGCACACCGCCGGGGTCTACCAGCGCGTCACAACAGTGACTCCCGGCACCGAACTGCGATTCAGCGTGTGGGTCTGGGTCTGGTCGTCGGCCACCTTTGAAGACCCGAACGTCAGCGAAGACCCGAACGGGGTGACGATCAGAGTCGGGATCGACCCCACCGGCGGCACCAACGCGCAAAGCCCGAATGTCGTCTGGTCGCAGGGCGTCGAGTTTTACGATGAATTCCGCGAGCTGTCCGTCGTGGCGACCGCATCCGGCCCGGCGGTGACTGTTTTCGTCCGTAGCGAGGTCGAGAACTTCGTCGGGACCAACAACATTTATCTGGACGACGCGAGTCTGCTCCCGGCGGGCCAGGTTCCGCCGACCGCCGTCCCGCCGACCGGCGTGCCGACCACCCCTGTGCCGCCGTCGCCGACGCCGTTCCCGATCGAGCCAACGCAGGAAGGCACGCGCACGCCCAGCCCGTCGCCGGTGTTCACCGTCCCGCCGACCTTCACCCCGATCGGCCCGCAGCAACCTTCGGCGACGCCGGTTGTTCCGCCCTCAGCCACGCCTGACCTGCCGGACGATTTCGATAGCTCGATCGTCTACACGGTGCGCGCAGGGGATACGGTGAGCGGCATCGCGGCGCGGTTCGGCAGCACCATCGCGGCCATTACCGAGGCGAATGGGCTGTCCGATCCCGGCCTGATCTATGTCGGGCAGACACTGGTCGTCCCGATCCGTCAGGGTGGCGGTTTCCAGCGGCCACCGACCTTCACGCCCGCGCCGATCTTCCCGACTGCCGGTCCGCCGCCGCAGTTCCCAACCGCCGCGCCGCCGCCCGTCTACCCGACGGCTGCCCCGCCGCCAACCAGCCTGAGCAACTACACCATCCAGCGCGGAGACACGCTCTCAGGCATCGCGGCGCGCTATAACACGACGGCCGCCACGCTGGCGCAGTTAAACAACATCGTCAACCCGAACCTGATCTACGCCGGGCAGGTCATCCAGGTGCCGGGCGCGGTCGTCCAGCCGCCCGCGCCGCCGCCCGCCCAGCCGATCATTCACCCGGTCGACATCGGCGATAATCTGTCGCGGATCGCGCTGCGCTACGGCGTATCGATCCAGGCGATTATGCAGGCGAACAACATCCGCAATCCGAACCTGATCTTCGTCGGGCAACAGTTGGTGATCCCGCGATGAGCCGGACGCACGCCATTCGCCGCGCCGGGACGGGTGAAATCGTCCTGGCGCGCGCTACCCCGGCGGACACTTTCCTCAAGCGGTGGCGCGGGCTGATGCTCCGCCGCCGCCTGGCGGAAGACGAAGGGCTGCTGTTCACCTTTCGCCGTGAGAGCCGGGGAGAGACCGCGATCCACATGTTTTTCGTCAGCTTTCCGATCGCGGCGGTCTGGCTGGATGGGCAGGGCGTCGTGGTGGATGCCAAGCTCGCCAAGCCGTGGCGCCCGTATTACGCGCCCGCCCGCCCGGCGCGCTACCTGATCGAAGCGCCGCCGAGCCTGCTGGAGCGGGTGACGGTTGGCGAGCGGCTGACATTCGACGGCCTCGCGTAAGGCTCCTTTACCGCACGCACACGAACCGGGGCAGTCGCATGACCGCCCCGGTTTTTTGCTGCCTCTGTAGTATCGGCGTGCAGACCCCCCCTTTTCCCGTTTCCGCTTACCAAGCGGGGCCAGGGGTGAGGTTTACCCGGCTGAGCGCCGCATATACCACATCATTCCGATAGATGACTTTGCTGCTTCCCGTTCGCCAGCGGCAGCCGCACGGTGACGCACGTCCCCTGTCCCTCGGCGCTGTCGAGCGCGATCGTCCCGCCGTAGTACTCGACCATCGCGCGCACCGCCGCGAGTCCGATCCCTGTGCCGACGATCTGCGCGTTCTTGGCGTTCGACGCGCGGTAAAACTCGTCGAAGATGTGTGGCAAATCCCTCGATGGGATGCCGATACCGGTATCCTGCACGCTGACCGCCGCCTGCCCCGCGCCGTGATCCACCTCGACTTGCACCGTCACGGAGCCGCCCGGCGGCGTGTACTTGATCGCGTTGTTCAGCACGTTGCCGAGCACCATGCCCAACCCCGGATCGCCCGCCATCACGCGCACGGACGGGCGCGGCGGCGTGCGCAGCGTTATCCCTTTTTCGTCCGCGATCGGGCGCTCGCGCTCGATGGCGCTGTCCAGCGCCGCGCCGAGATCGACCGGCGCCAGCGGCTGCGCGGCAAGGGTCGCTTCGCGGCTGGCGGCGAAATCAAGCAGATCGTCGATCAGCTCGCGCAGCCCGTCGAGCCGCTGCCCGATACGCCGCACGATGTCCGCTTGCAGGGCCGGATCGTCCGCGAAGCCCTGCTCGATGCTGCGAACGAGCGCCAGACTCGCCGCAACCGGCGCGCGTAGCTCGTGCGTGGCGGCGCGAGTGAAGGCGGCGCGCGCCTCGTTCAACGCGCGGATGCGTGCCTCACGCTCGCGCAGACCTTCTGCCTGCCGTGCGACCAGCTCCGCGATTGTGAGGACGGTTGTGGTGAAGAAGAACAGCACGGCGAGGATGAACTCGCCGCTGCGGTAGAACGTTCCGCCGAGGCCGATGTCCGCCAGCGCCACATGAGGGATCGCGCCGCTCGCTTCGAGCGCGGCCAGTCCGGCGAGGATCGCCGCGCACAGCAGCGCCAGACCGCGCGCCTGACGTGGCGGCAAAACGGTCGCCGCCAGCGCCACATGAATGATGAAGTAGATCAGCGCCGGGCTGGCGATCCCGCCGGTGAGGTGCACGACCGCGATCATCGCCAGCCAGTCGAGCGCGATCTGCGCGCCCAGCAAGCGCCGGATCGTCGCAGCGCGACGGTAGGCCCGGCGCGCGACCAGCACGAGCGCGGCGTTGTAGCTCAGCACCACCCCGCCGACCGCCAGCAGCGCGCCCGCCGGAATGTCGATGTCCAGCACCCACCGCGCGATCGCGGTCGCCAGCAGGATGCCCAGCCCGGCAGCCCAGCGCAGCGCGATCAGCAGGCGGCCGGTCGGCGCCAGCGCATCGTCCCCCCCACGCCGATCGCCGGACGCACCCATATAGCGCTACTCCGGTAGCAGCCTGCGCACTTCGGCCAGCAGCCGCTTCGGGTCAACCGGCTTCTCGAGGAACGCCTGAACGGGCAGGTAGTCGGACTCCGGCCGGAAGCGCAGCGGGGTCGTCTGGTGGACGGCGGTTACCATCACAATCGGGATCTGGCGCAACTGCTCGGGCGCGTCCGGCCCGTGAAGCTCCTGCGCAAGCTGGAACCCGGCAGTGTGCGACTCCATCATCACGTCGAGGATGATCAGGTCCGGGCAGAGGGTTTTAGCCTGCGCCAGCCCTTCTTCCCCGTTTGTCGCCTCGTGAACCTCATAGCCTTCGCGCTCCAGGGGGAGCTTCATTGCCAAAAGCACATCAGGATCGTCATCAATCAAGAGTATTTTTCGCGCCATCGGTAAGTTCACTCCTGAGTTCGTTCAGCAAAGCGTCAATGAGATCGGGCAGCGCGCGTTCGACCGCCGAGCTGAGCGGTTGATCCCACTCCATACTGCCAGGCTGCACGCCGAAGATCACGACTTCAGGCGGGAGCATCTTCAGCGTCTCGGCCAGCAACAGGGCGTCGGCAAGATCCGTCTGGTGTGCCGAAAGCGCGCGCTCGTGGCCGGAGACGCGCGCCTCATCCCACGTGAAACGCCGGATCGCGCCGGCCGGCAGGCCCATTTCCACGGCGTCGATCAGCACCAGCCGGTCGAACCCTTCCCACATCGGGATCAGCCCCAGCCCGGCCGTCCCACCGTCGCGTACGACGACTCCCGGCGGCAGATCGGGCCGCGCCCGCAGGCGCTGCGCCGCCAGCACACCGATCGCATCGTCGCCCCGGATCAGGCTGCCGACGCCTAACACCAGCGTTCGCGCGCATTCCGCCATATTTTCTGCCCGACAAACGGCGGGGCAAGCGCGCAAACGCCCGCCCCGGCCGCCTTAGTTGCCCACAAATTCAACGTTGAGGAAGTGCGTCGAGCACGAGATGCACGGGTCGTACGCGCGCACCAGCATCTCTAGCCGCTGAGTGATCGTCTCGACCGGCTCGCTCAGCAGTGTCGGAACGAGCGCACGCATATCCCGGTCGATGTTGCCCAGGTTCTGCCCGGTCGGAATGACGCAGTTCGCTTCCTCGATCAGCCCATCCTCGCCGATCTGGTACTCGTGGAACAGGATGCCGCGCGGCACGTCGACCGCACCGGCGCCGCGCGCACCCGGCCGCAGGTGGACCGGCGCGGGCGCTTCGGGCGTGATCCCGCGTTCCAGCACGGTGTCCAGCAGGCGGATCGCGTCGTCGAAGCAATGGACGATTTCGACCACCTGCGCGACGCTGTTGTAGTACGGGTTAAAGCACGGCGCGCTGAGGCCCAGGTGAGCAGCCGCCGCCTTCGCGCGCGGGTGCAGAAACTCGTGTTTGAGGTGATAGCGCGCCAGGGCGCCGACCATGTAGCTCTCGCGCTTGTGCGCGGTGTGCTTGGCTGTGGAATGGACCTCAAGCCGCTCGTTGGTGACGGTGCGGTACTCGTCCACCGGGATCGGCGCGTTCTCCGTGCTGCCGATCATGCCGTCGATGAAGCCATACTCGTCCGGCTGGATCAGCGCGACAAACTCCGTCTCGCGCTCGAACTGCGGCCACGGCAGCGTCGCAAACAGCTCGACCGTCGCATCCACGTCCGGCATCAGGGCTTCGGCGCGCTCGCGCAGCGCTTCGACCTGCTCGCGCTCCGGAAAGTGCGTGAAGCCGCCGACCGTCATGGCGATCGGGTGCGTGTGCCGCCCGGCGAACGTCGCGCACAGGTCGCCCGCGAACTGCTTCATCCGCAGCGCGCGCTTGACGATGTCGGGATGGCTCGTCGCCAGCGGGATAACGCTGCCCACGCCGAGGAAGTCCGGCGCGACCAGCATGTAGACGTGCAGGATGTGGCTGTCCAGCATCTCGCCGTGCATGATCAGCTTGCGGAGCAGCTTGGTCTGCTCGCTGACCTGCACGTTCAGCGCGTGCTCGGTGGCGCGCAGGCTGGCGGTCGCGT
>CBINGT010000259.1:0-5589 GCA_966250245.1 uncultured Anaerolineae bacterium | reverse complement strand
CGGCCGCCAGATGCAGGTGACGGTCAACGCCAACGCAATCGAGCGCGTTCGACGGCGGCGGTAGAGGAGGGCGCTCCGCCCGAACCGCCCGGAGCCGTCCGGTCGCGTTGCGCTACAGAGCAGGTGCCGCGCCGCATGCCACACGCATGTCGGAACGGCGGAGCACGCTAAAGAGACGCTGTTTTGATGCGAATATGACAACTATAAATGAAGCATCGCCCGGAACTGCCGCCGTGTCAGGAACTGATCTCACACCTGCAGCGACAGTGCGCCCGGTAGCCCTCTCGTTACGCGCAAACTTCTCATGGAGCAAGTGGACTACGTCGCGGATAAACTACGCGAGGGGATCCAAGTCGCGCAGTAGCAAACTTCAGATGGACAATCCCCAACGGGCCACAGCGGCCCGTTTTCGTTAGTTTGATAAATTTCGAGAACTATCATTCTCATAAGTTATATTTTGACGCTTTTTGCGCGCCTTCTTCCCCGTCGCAAATATTCTTCTCACCCCTTGATGCCGGTCATCGAGATGCCTTCGATGAAATAGCGCTGCAGCATGTAGAACACGATCACCGGCGGCAGCGCGGCGATCACTGCTCCGGCCATCGCCTGACCGTAGGCTTGCGCGCCCTGCGCCTGTCCGGGTCGCAGACTCATGAACTGCGCGATCCCGACCGGCAGCGTGCGCGAGGCATCGGTCCGCGTGGCGATCAGCGGCCAGAAGAAGCTATTCCACGTCGAGAGGAATGTCACGATTGCCACAGCAGTCAGCGCGGGCTTGGCGAGCGGCAGCACCACCGACCACCAGATGCGGAGCGTGCTCGCGCCATCCACGCGCGCCGCGTCTTCCAGCTCGTAGGGGATGTTCAGGAAGAACTGGCGCATCAGGAAGACGCCCGTCACGTTCGCGCCAACTGGCAATATCAGCGCGAGGTACGTATCCGTCAGCGAGACTTCCGAGAACATCAGGAACAGCGGGACGACGGTAATCTGCACCGGCACGAACAGCATCGACAGGATGATGCCGAAGATCAGCCCGCGCCCGGCGAACTGCATCCGGGCCAGCGCATACCCCGCCAGCGAGTCGAGCAACAGAACCAGCGCCGTCGCCGCCGTGGAGACGAACAGGCTGTTGGCCGTCCAGCGCAGGATGTTGAAACGCTCGAAGACCCGCTCGTAGTTCTCCAGCGTGAACGTGCGCGGCACCCAATGGATGTCGATCGTCGTGATCTCCGTCTCCGGCTTGAACGAGGTGGACAGCATCCACACAATCGGCGCCAACATCACCACGACCAGCGCCACCAGCAGCACATACCAGATCACTTTGCCGAGCAGCCGCGTCGCGCTCATGTGGTCGCCCCCGTCACACCACGCCGGTAAAGATACGCCTGCACCAACGCGAAGACAATCAAGATCGCGAACAACAGGGTCGCAACCGCCGCGCCATAGCCCATGCGCAGGTTCTGAAAGGCGGTCGTGTAGATGTACTGCACCAGCGTCAGCGTCGACGTGCCCGGCCCGCCAGACGTCATCACGTAGACCTGATCAAACACCTGGAACGAGTTAATGATGGTCAGCATCAGCACCACAAAGGTCGTCGGAGCCAGCAGCGGCAGCGTGATATGCCGCAGCAGGCGCAGCGAATTCGCCCCGTCAATCCGCGCCGCCTCGTAAAGCTCGGTCGGGATATCCTGCAGCCCGGCCAGAAACAGCACCATCCCATAGCCGATGGTCCACCACACGGTCGTCAGGATGATGCCGTACATGGCGACGTCCTGGCTGACCAGCCACGGCAAGCCATCAATCCCGAGCTTCTCCAGGTAGACATTCAACAGGCCGAAATCTTTTTCGAGCAGCCACGTCCACAGCACGCCGACCACGGTGGACATCAGCACATACGGCGTGAAGGCAGCGACCCGCCCGATGGCGCGGCCCTTGTGCGGCTGGTTGAGGAAGATCGCCAGCGCAAGGCTCAGCACGACTAGCAGCGGAACCGTCAGACCGGTGAAAAACGCTGTGTTCTTCAGCGCTGCTTCCAGGCGCGGATCGATCTGCATCAGCTCATAATTGGCCGTGCCGACCCACTCCGGCGAGCCGACAATCGACCAGTTAGTGAACGACATCGCCAGCCCGAAGATCGACGGTCCCAGCCGGAACAGGAGGAACACCAGCAGATAGGGCAGCAGAAACAGATACGGCGTCCAGCGCGAATACAGATGAGACGTGCCCGCGTCGGACGCGCGGCGTGGGCGTGGAATGACGCGCATAGCGGCGGCTCCTACGCTCGACAAATGGCGGCGTGAATGGGTGGCCCGGCGCGCACCGAGCCACCCTTACCATCAGCCTACTGGCCCTGCATTTGCAGGATGAACGTGATTTCGTCGCAGGCAGTCTGCACGGCGGTCGCCGGATCGGCCTGCTCCAGCATGATGCTCTGCGCCATGACCATCATCGGCGTTGGCGCGTTCGAGGCGAAGATCTCGTTGTACGCCGGGATGTTCGGCAGGAAGACCTCGTACGGCATCATCGCGAGGAACGCTTCGCGCCCGTACATCTCGGTCAGCACGTCCGACTCCATCACCTCGCGGTAGGTCGGAAGCTGCCCGGCCTCGGCCCACTGGGTCGAGTTCGCCGCCAGCCACTCGATGAACTGGATCGCCTCGTCGCGCTTCTCCGGGTCGGCGACGTTCGCGGGGAGCGTCAGGTTATGCCCGCTGCCCCACACGGCATACGCCTCGTCGAACACCCGCGGATACTGCGCAGAGGCCCAACGGAAGCCGGTTTCCTCTTCGGCAGCTTCGAGCGAAGGCATTTGCCACGGCCCGTCGATCAGCATCGCGGTCCGGCCCGAGAGGAAGTCACGCAGGTAGTCGGTCTGGCCCTGCGGGGCAATGTGGTGCACATAGACCAGGTCTTGCAGGAACTGCCACGCCTGCGCAGCCTTGTCGATGTCCATCGCGCACTGCGTCCCGTCCTCGGAGATCAACTGGCCGCCCAACTGGCGATAGAGCGCCCACCACTGGAAGAACGCGTGATGGTTGGAGTGCATATTGATCGCGTACTGGACGACGTTCTCCGGGTCGAAGCCCTCGTCGTCGGGGTGATTGCCGTTCGCATCGACCGTAAGCTGCTTGCCGATCTCGATCAGCTCTTCGCCGGTGGTGGGCGGCGCTTCGATCCCGGCTTCCTCAAACAGGTCGAGGTTGTAGTACAGGCCGTGCATGTGCAGGTCCAGCGGAATGGCGTAAAGCTGCCCGTCATAGACGTTCGGCTGCCACGCACTTTCGAGGTAGTTGTCCGGCGTCAGGATTTCCGAGCCCGCGATCAGGTCGTCGAGGGGAGTCAGCAGATCGCGCACGATGAACTGCGCCAGTTCCTGCGGGTGCATCGCCAGGATGTCGGGCGCTTCATTCGACGCGGATGCCACGACGAACGCGTCAAACAGCGGCGACCACTGCTGGCGCGTCAGCGTCACCTGGATGTTGGGGTTCTCGGCGTTCCACTGCTGCACGAGCTCGTCCATGATATCGCCGTCTGCGGCGGTCCAGCCGCCCCAGAATTCGAGCGTCACGACCTCGTCGCCGTCCTGCGCGCTAGCCATCGACGGAAGCAGCAGCGCCAGCACCATCAGCATCACGCCCACTTTAAGTCCGAGTTTCTTCATCGCTGTTCGCTCCTGAAATCATTCTTAGCTGAAATCGGCCAACTTCGGGTTTCATCGAGCGATTAGACGTCGGACTGCACTCTCCTTTCTGCGCGAAACTTCCCTCACAGTATCAGCGGTGTGATGCGCTTGCGTCGGCTATAGCCCCCTGCCCTCTCTCCCGCTGCGATTGCGTTGCGGAGCGAGGGGAAACACCGCGAGCTCAGTAGGGACGGAGCAAGCTCCGCATGCCGCCCATCCCCCGGCCCCTGCCCCCAACCCCACGCAAGCGGAGGGAAGGGGAGCAGGTCGCTTGCCTGCCTTTTTTCCTTCCCTCGCTCTGGGGGAAGAAACCGAGCGAAGCTCGGAAGGATGGGGCAATAATCAGCCTCATTCACTCCACAGGCCAAGCGCCTCAAGCGCCTGCCACTTGTCGCGGATCACGTCGTCCGGCGCAGGGACGAGCGGCGCGCGCACCGTCCCGACCGGGATTCCACGCGCGGCCAGCATCCCCTTAAACAGCGACAGGTCGCGCCCGTCTTCCAGCAGGCGGCGGACGGCGTTCACCTGCGCCTGAAGCTCGCGGGCGCGCGGCAGGTCGCCAGACGACGCGGCCTCATAGAGCGCGACGACCAGCTCCGGCACGAAGTTCGCGTTGCCCGACACGCACGCGTCGATGCCCAGCGCCAGCGCGGCGAGGATGTCGCCATCGTTGCCGCTGGCCGTGTTGAACGCCCCACCCTGCAGGCTCATACAGCGCAGCAGATTTTCGAGCTTGCCGCCGCTGTCTTTCATGCCGGTCACGTTGGGATACGCCTCGGCCAGCCGCGCGACGAGGTCCGCGTCAATCACGTGCCCCGTCACGCCGGGATTGTTGTACAGGTAGATCGGAAAGTCCGGCGCAGCCTCGCAAACCGTGGCGAAGTGCCGGAACAGCGCGTCGTCCGAATAGTGGAAGTAGAACGGCGTGATCAGCGCCGCCGCGTCCGCGCCACACTCTTGCGCGTGGCGGGTGAGCGCAACCGCCTCGTGCGTGGTGATCGCGCCGGTGTGGATGATGACCGGCACGCGACCATCCGCCGCACGGACCACCGCCTCGGCCAGCGCGCGCCGCTCGTCTGTGCTCAACAGGGGCCCTTCGCCGGTCGTCCCGCCGGGAAACAGCCCGTGCACGCCGCGCGCGATCAGAAAATCGACCAGCCGCGCCACCGCTGCCGTGTCGAGCGCGCCACGCTCGTCAAACGGTGTCAGCAGCGGGACGATGACGCCCTTGATACGCAAGCTCACCGCTCACTTTCCCTTCCAGCAGCCACGCTTCGTCCAGCCGCGCATAGTGGATGTGCTCCCGCCGCGCGGTGTAGACGAGGTGGATCGCCTCGCCGGTTTGGAGCAACGTAGGATACGAATATTCCGCCAGGCCATCTTCAATCGTGCGCTTCCAGCGCCATTGCTCGTCCTCATCCGCCAGCGCGACACACAACGGCGTCCGCAGCCGGTCACTGTCGTTGAACGCCAGCATCAGCCGCCCGCTCGCCAGCCGGATCAGGTCGATCCCTGAGTTCGGGTTCGGGATGTCCGTCGGCGTGGGCATGCTCCACGTCTCGCCCCCGTCCGCCGATTCCGCCCGCCAGATCACGCCCCCTGCACCGCCGGTCCGCAGATACGCCAGCAGATGCCCATCCGAGAGCTGCACAACACACGGGTGAATGTTGCCGCTTGGCGTGACCATCGGCGCGGTGAGGCGCCACGTCTGCCCGCCGTCGTCCGAGAGCATTATGCACGACTGCCACGTGCGCTCGTCGTACACCGGCAGGATGATGCGCCCATCGAGCACCAGCGGCTTGCTGCGGAACATCAGCCCCGGACGGTCCAGCAGGAGCGCGGGCGGCTCCCACGTGAGCCACCCATCCCGCGAGCGCTGCCAGTGCGGCACCGCGCTCGTCCAGTCG
>CBINGT010000258.1:0-5634 GCA_966250245.1 uncultured Anaerolineae bacterium | reverse complement strand
CATCGAGCGCGCCAGCCGCGCGAAGACCGGGATCTGTGTGATGGCCACCGCGATCATGCCGTTTTCGAGACTCGGTCCTGCCACCGTCACAATCGCAACCGCAAGGAGCAGCGACGGGAACGCCAGCACGACGTCCATCGTCCGCATCAGCACGCTATCGATCCAGCCGCCCAGGTAGCCACCGGTCAGGCCGAAGACCGTTCCGACCGACAGCGACAGCGCGACCGCGATCAGGCCTGCGCGCAACGAGACGGACATCCCATGCCCGACGCGCCGCATGATGTCGCGCCCGATCTTGTCCGCGCCGAACGGCAGCTTGCAGGTCATATCGCTGAGCGCCATGCCCTCTTCGGTTGAGCTGACGTGCGAGCGAATGAACCCGACGATGCAGTCCGGCTCGGCGTAGCGATCGGGCAGGCTGCTGTCGCGCGTGGCGTCGTAATTGTCGAATAGCGGGACGGCGATCGATATCCCGATGGTAAACAGCACGATGAAGCCGCCGATCCGCGCGCTAGGGCTGGCCCACAACCGCTTGAAGATGTCGCGCCACACTTCGAGGCGCTCGGACCACGGCGTGGTTTGGGTTGTCCGTCCCAGGGAAATGGGCTTTGCGTCTTCCATAGAGTTTCCCTTAGTACCTGATACGCGGATCGATAAGGGCGTATAGCATATCCACCACAAGGTTCACGGCGAGGAAGATCAACGCGATGACCAGCGTCATCGACTGCACGATTGGATAGTCACGCGCAATGATCGAGTCAAAGAGCCACTTGCCGACGCCCGGCCACGAGAAAATCGTCTCCGTCAGCACCGCGCCGGATAGCAACCGCCCCAGCGACAGACCGATGATCGTTACAATCGGCAGCAGGGCGTTGCGGAAGGCATGGGTCATCACGACGTTCCGTGCCTTGAGCCCTTTGGCGCGTGCCGTGCGAATGTAGTCCTGATTGAGCACTTCGAGCATGGCGGAGCGTGTGATCCGCGCGATGATCGCCAGCGAGACGGTCGCGAGCGTAATGGTCGGCAGAATGAGGTGCTCGATGGCGTCCTTGAATGCGGCGAGATTGCCGCTTAGCAGCGTGTCGATCACCAGCAGCCCCGTCCGGCGCTCGACGGCCAGGCCGGATGACAGCCGCCCGACAAACGGCAACCATTCCCACTCCACGCCGATCAGGAAAATCAGCAACAGCCCAAGCACAAACACCGGGATCGAGACGCCGAGCAGCGCGCCAAACATTGTCAGCGTGTCGATGATCGAATTACGCTTGATGCCCGAAATAATTCCTAGCGGAACCCCCACAACCGTCGCCAGCAGCAGCGCGGCGACCGATAGCTCAATCGTGGCCGGGAACCGCGCGCCGATCTCGTCCGCTACGGGGATATTTCCCCGCACCGTGTGGCCGAGATCGCCCTGTAGCATCCTGCCCACCCACAGCAAATACTGCTCGTAAAGCGGCTTGTTCAGCCCCAGTCGCTCGCGTAGCGCTTCGACGTTTTCCGGGGTTGCTCGCTCGCCTAACATCGCCGTGGCAGGATCGCCGGGGATCAGGTGGAGCAGCATAAAGACCAGTATGGATACCCCAATAATGACGGGGATAGATTCGACAATGCGGCGCGCAATATACTTTGCCATGGGTTCTTCCAGTGTTGCCTGACCGACTTACAGCGAATAATCGGGACCGTCGTGACACCGCGCGGGCGTCTGGATGTGTGGGGTATGAACGCCTTCCCGCCGGTGAGTAAGAAGTGGGATGGAACCGTTTGCAGGCGGCTCCATCCCAACGATTACCTAGAGGACAGCCGTTCCCTGCTTACTCAACCGACACGTACTTGAAGTGCTCGGTCGCCAGCGGGTTCGGCACGTAGCCGGAAACGCGGCTGCTGAACGCCAGCGGCACGCCGGAGTGCGCCAGGTACAGGCGGGCCACTTCATCCGCCATGATCTGGTTGACCTGCTGATAGACCGGCTCACGCTCCGCCTGGTCGGTCATCGAGCGAGCCTGCCGCAACAGATCAGAGACTTCCTGGTTGTAGTAGTACCCTTCTTGCGGCTCCGGCTGGCGCAGGAAGAAGTAGCCCAGGAAGTTGTCGGGGTCACCGTTGTCACCTGTCCAGCCTAGCTGGTACAGGCCAAGCAGCTCGCCATTGGTGCGCGCGTTGAGGTAGGCCGACCAGTCGCCAACCTGCTCGAGCGTCACGTTCAGGCCGATCTGCGCCAGGTAGCTGGCCATCGCCTCGCCGACACCCAGGCCGTCCGGCATGTACGGGCGCTGCAGCGGCATGTAGTAGAGCCGCAGCGGGATGGTCTCGACTACTTCGTCGGTGACCATGTTGTTCTCGTCCACGCCCAGCACGGTCACTTCGCTGAAGCCATCGGGATAGCCAGCCTCGGCCAGCAGTTCCATCGCGCGCTCAGGGTTGTATTCAGGCGCCGGAATGTCAGGGTTGTGGCCCCACAGCGACGGCGGGACAAACTGCGTCGCAACTTCCGCCCCGGGCGGATAGAACGCATCGACGATTTCCTGACGGTTGATCGCCAGTGAGATCGCTTCACGCACGCGCGGATCGCGGAACTCTGCAATACGGTAGTTGAAGGCCACATACGCGGCGTTCAGCGGCGGACGCATCAGCAGATAAGTGTTCTCGCCGTTCTCGATCGCTTCGAGGTCTTCCACGTTCGGCTGCTCGAAGGCGTCGATTTCACCGGCCTGGAGCGCCGCAAAGCGCGCCGCGGCGTTCGGGATCACGCGGTAGATGATCGTGTCGACGTTGCCGGGGATCTCGCCCCAGTAGTCGGGATTGCGCTCGAGGGTGATGTGGTCGTCGCTGACCCACTCGACGAAGCGGTACGGGCCGGTGCAGGAGAAGCCCACCGAAGGCGTCCCGTAGGCCGGGCCAGCTTCCTCGATTGCGGTCGGGCTCGAGATCGCGAACATGGGCATCGCGAGCGTGTTCAGCATGGCGCCGTTCGGCTCGGCGAGCGTGAAGGTGACTTCGTACTCACCCGTGGCTTCGACGTTGGTGATCAGCGACTCATCGTCAAAGCCGTTCCACATACCCGAATAGTACTCGAACACGACTTCGGGGAAGTGGGTCGGGTGATCGGTGAAGCGCCAGCGCTCGAAGTTGTAGACAACCGCTTCGGCGTTGAAGGGCGTGCCATCGTGGAAGGTGACGCCTTCACGGAGCTTGAAGGTCCAGGTCAGGCCGTCTTCGCTGGCTTCCCAGCTCTCGGCCAGCCCGGGCTGAGGAACGGTGGTCTCGTCCGCGAATTGGAGAAGCGGCTCGCAGCCCTGGACCGTGACGCGGAACGAAACGCCATCGGTCACAATGGCGGGGTCGAGCGCCACAGCGTTGGCGAACTCGCCAAAGGTAAAAGTATTCCCCTGGGCCATCACGCTGCTCGATGCCAGCGGGACGAGCAGGGCCAGAAGAACGAGCAAAACGAGCAATTTGCGCATGACGTGCTTCTCTCCTTGTATGGTCACCGAAGGCCAACCATTGGTGATGAGCAGGTACTTTATATACGCTTTCACTCGGTCAACCAGGATCGGTTTTGTACATCTTGACCAAACTGTGCAGGCAATGTGTGACAATAGCGTTCCTAGGCGTTGTCGATCGGGTATTCTCCTTTCCGACATGAGCGAGCCGTCGCGCGTTTGGCGTGGACAGAGATCGATGCTGCGCGATTCAACAAACATTCCCCGCAATCAATTTTGCGGCTCTCTTAATTATTTTCTGTCTGAAAGTGTATTTATTATGAGAACTATAGCGAATGAGTCCGCCGATTGTCAAGAGGACTGCTGGCTCACCTCCGAGTGACCCGTCAGCCAGGCCCGCGCGCGTACAAGCTGCCACGCGCACTCGCCCGTTCCCCCGAACGCATGCCGCCGTTGGATCGCTTCCGCAAAGTCGAAGACGCGCGACACATCTGGCGCGATCCGGTCGGAGAGCGACGCTAGATCCGCTGCACGCAGGTCGGAGAGCGCCACGCCGCGCGTTTCCGCGAGCCTCACCGCGCGCCCGGCGATGGCGTGCGCTTCGCGGAACGGCACGCCTCTCTCCACCAGGTAATCGGCCAGGTCGGTTGCCAGCATGGCGGGGTCGAGCGCGGCGCGCATCCGGTCCGGGAACAGGGTGAGGCTATCGACCAGCCCGGTCAGCGCGGGGAGCAGCGCGTCCAACGTGTCGAATGCGTCGAACAGCGGTTCTTTGTCTTCCTGCAGATCCTTGTTGTAGCCGCCGGGTAGCCCCTTGAGCGTCGTCAGCATTCCGCCGAGGTGGCCGATCACCCGGCCGCTCTTGCCGCGCGCCAGCTCCAGCGGATCGGGGTTGCGCTTCTGGGGCATCAGGCTGCTGCCCGTGCTGTAACGCTCGTCCAGCCGCGCAAAGCCGAGCGCCGGATTGCTGAATATGATCAGGTCTTCGGCCAGGCGGCTGAGGTGCACGCTGAGCAGCGCGACGATGAACAGAAACTCGACGGCGTGATCGCGGTTGGCAACCGCGTCGAGGCTGTTGTGCGACGGTGCGCGGAACCCAAGCGCTTCGGCCAGCGACTGCCGGTCGATGGGGTAGGCCGTGCCCGCCAGCGCGCCCGACCCGAGCGGGCACTCGGCGCGCCAGCTTTCGGCGGCGCGATCCAGCCGGTCGATGTCGCGCGCCAGCGCCCAGAAGTGGCTGAGCAGCCAGTGGGCCGCCGTCACTGGCTGGGCGGGCTGGAAGTGCGTGTAGCCAGGCATCAGCGTTTCGGTGTGCTGCTCCGCCTGGCGAACCAGCGCCTCAGCCAGCGCGCGGAGATGCTCGCCAAGCGTCTGCGCCGCGCCAAACAGCCACATCAGCAGATCGGTGGCGACCTGGTCGTTGCGGCTGCGGCCGGTGTGCAGTTTCCCCGAAACCGGTCCGGCGATCTCGCCCAGGCGACGCTCTACGGCGGTGTGGATGTCTTCGTCGCCTGGGGCGGCGGAGAACGTGCCCGCGGCGAACTCCGCGCGCACGCGCTCCAGCCCGTCGACAATGCGATCGCGCTCTTCGGGCGTCAGAACTCCGGCGTCCGCAAGCGCACGCGCCCAGGCCTGACTCCCCGTAATGTCCACATCGTACAGGCGCCAGTCAAAGCGCAGACTGTCGTTCAGGCGGCGGACGGCATCATCCGTCGCCTGTGAGAACACGCCGCCCCACAGCACGCTACAGCCCCCCTCGCTAGTCCCGCTTGAAGCGGGTGTAGTCCGGCTGGCGATAGCGGCTGGCGCCGGTCCCGTCGATGCTGAGCATGGCGTCGACCTTCATCGGCAGGCCGAGCAGGCGGATGAACCCAGCCGAGTCGGTCTGATCGTAGACGTCCATGTGCCCGAACGAGGCGTAATCTTCGCGGTAGAGGCTGAACGGGCTCTTGCGCCCGACGACAATCACGTTGCCCTTGTACAGCTTGAGGCGCACCGTCCCGCTGACGGTCTGCTGCGTCTCGCGGATGAACGCGTCGAGGGCTTCGCGCAGCCGGGTGTACCACATGCCGTTATAGACGAGCTCGGCGTACTTGAGCGCGAGCATGTCTTTGTAGTGCATCGTTTCTTTGTCGAGGCACAGGCTCTCAAGCGCCTGGTGCGCGGCCCGCAGGATCGTCCCGCCGGGCGTCTC
>CBINGT010000257.1:0-5634 GCA_966250245.1 uncultured Anaerolineae bacterium | reverse complement strand
TGCTCTTGCACCAGCGGCGACGGGTCGGCGGAAGCCAGCCGGTCAAGCGCCGGGACGAACTCCGCCAGCCCGCTATTCCCCGCCGCGACGCACGCGTTCCGCACCAGCCGCTCTCGCTTAATCCGCAGAATGGGCGACCCCGCAAACCGCGCGCGAAAGCTGTCGTCGTCGAGCGCCAGCAGGTCCAACAGCGGCGGCGCGGCGCGATCGATCTCCGCCGGGTCGAAGGCGCGCTCGGCGGTGGGCTGTACGAAGCGCGTGAACGGGCACGCTTCCTGACAAATGTCACATCCGTACACCCAGTTGCCCGTCAGCGGGCGCAGATCAACCGGGATCGACCCCTTCAACTCGATCGTCAGGTAGCTGATACAGAGCCGCGCGTCGAGCGTGTAGGGCGTGAGCAGCGCACCGGTCGGGCAGGCGGACAGACAGCGGGTGCACGTGCCGCACATCGTCGGGCGGTGCGGCGCATCGTAGGCGTCAAAGGGCAGGCTGAGCAGCAACTCCCCCAGGAAGCGGTACGAGCCGCGCCGGGGGTGGATGAGCATTGTATTCTTGCCGATGAAGCCCAGGCCCGCCTGCTGCGCGTGGCTGCGTTCCAGCACGGCGCCGGTGTCGACGTATACCCGGCTGGCGACGTCATCCCCCGCCTGCTCGCGGAGCCATTCGGCCAGTGCTTCGAGTCGCGGCGTCATCAGGTCGTGATAGTCCGCGCCCCAGGCGTAGTTTGAGATACGCCCGCGCCGGGGATCGCTCAGCACCGCTTCCGGAATGGCGCGCGTGCCGTATTCCAGCGCAACGACCACCAGCGACTGCACGCCTGGCAGAATGACGTTCAGATCGCGGCGGCGGGCGACGCGATCAGGCCGCGCCATGTAGCCCATCGCGCCGTGCATCCCGGCGTCGATCCAGCGCAGGTAGGCGTCGAGCGTCGGCGACGGGGCGGCGGGGATGATGCCGACCTGCGAGAAGCCCAGGCTCGCGGCCTGCTGACGGACGGCGTCGGATGAAAGCGGATTCATGCGGAAAGGGGCCTCATAGCTGGTGGACAGGGCCAGTCTACCAAGCGGGGAGAGGCGGATCAAGGTGCAGGTTGGCCGGACGCAGGCGGAGCCGGTATGCTTCTTTGCAGAGCGCGGAAAGCAGCCGATGAGCGGTGCGAGCGGTCAGGAGAGGTAGCTAACGATGCGACAGGTCTGGATCACGCGCGCAGGTGAGCCGGAAGTGATGCAGGTGATGGAAGCGCCGCTGCCACACCCGCTGCCGGGGCAGGTGCGCGTGAGAGTGGCGGCCGCAGGCGTCAATTTTGCGGATATCATGGGGCGGCTGGGCATTTACCCGGATGCGCCGCGACCGCCGTACATTCCCGGCTATGAGGTCGCCGGGACGATCGATCAGGTGGGCGAGGGGGTCGATCCGGCGCTGGTGGGGCAGGACGTGCTGGCGCTGACGAAGTTCGGTGGGTACAGCGACGCGGTGTGCGTTCCGGCGGTGGCGGCGATCCCGCGCCCGGCGGGGATGGCGGTCGAGCAGGCGGCCGGTTTCGGGTTGCCCTATCTGACGGCTTACATCGCGCTGGTGGAGCTGGCGCGCGTGCGCCCCGGCGACGGGGTGCTAATCCACGCGGCGGCGGGTGGTGTGGGGCTGGCGGCGGTGGATATCTGCCGCCGGTTTGGCGCGACGATCTACGGGACGGCCTCAGCCAGCAAGCACGACTTCCTGCGGGAGCGCGGCGTGCAGCACCCGATCGATTACCGGAACGTCGATTTTGAGCGGGCCGTGCGCGACCTGACCGACGGGCGCGGCGTGGACATCGCGCTGGATTCGGTCGGCGGGCGTTCGTGGCTGAAAAGCTTCCGGGCGCTGGCTCCTGCCGGGCGGATCGTGTTGCACGGCGTCTCGTCGATGGCGCCGGGGCCGCGCCGCTCGTTGTGGGCGGCGGCGCGCATGGCGCTGAGCATCCCGTGGATCGCGTTTAACCCGGTTGCGCTAACGACCGCCAACAAGGGCGTGATGGGGCTGAATCTGGCGCACCTGTGGCCGCACGCCGATCGCGTTCGTGGCTGGGTCGAAACGTTGCTGCGTTGGTACGAGGAAGGCGACCTGCACCCGCACGTCGATCGCGTGTTTGACCTGGCAGACGCGGCCGCCGCGCACCGCTACATTCAGGAGCGCCGGAATATTGGCAAGGTGGTGCTACGCGCCGCTGGCAACGATGGAGATTAGTGATCGAGAAGCCGCGTAACTGTGTCGCGGAAGTCGCGGATATTCACCGGCTTGGCGAGGAAGACGTCCGCTCCGGCCGCCTGGGCGATGCTTTCGCCTTTCGGGTGCGCAGAGAGCACGATCACCGGCGTGTGACAGATGTCGTCGTCGCTGCGGATCGCGCCCAGAACGGTATCTCCGGCGGCGGAAGGCATCATCAGATCGAGGATCACGAGATCGGGCCGGTGGGCGTGCATCATGGGCAGGGCGTCTGCGCCGTTCAGACAGCGGACGATCTCGTGGTGAAGCGGCCGCAGCGCAATCTCCAGCATCATGATCAAGGATTCGTCGTCTTCAACGATCAGAATACGAGCCATTCTCGTCTGCCTTTGAGTGAATTACTTGCTGCGAACCGGTGCATCTACTCGTGGGATTTTAGGCTGGCAGACGTCCAGGTGCAACCATTTTTCACGGTTTTTTCATACGTTCAGGGTTGACGAGCGGCGCGCAGCGTCCAACGCCACGCGAGCCAGATCAGCCCCTCGCGCGCCAGCAACGTCAGCAGCGCCGCGCTAAGCGCGATCCAGAAGGGGAGCTCCGCGAGGTAGATCACGGCGGGGCCAAACAGCAGGAGCAGCAATCCGATTTCGTGCAGCGGGATAGTAAGCTGCTCTAACTGGGTGAGGACAAGCAGCGCGATCGCCGCATCCAGCGCAGTCGCCAGCAGCGCGGTGACGACGGCCAGCGGCGCGGCGAGGCGAACGGTCCGGCTCTGTGCGCTGACGGCCAGCGCGCACAGTGCCGCGATGATCATCTGCTGGCCGCGATCTGCCAGGAACAGCGCGCTGCTGAGCATCGGAAGGACGATCGTCAGCCCGCAGATCAGCGGGACGGGCAAGGTGCTGAGCGCCTCGTCCTCGAACGAAACGAAGATCAGGCTGCCGATCCCAATCCCAATCGCGCCGATGAGCGCCAGCCCCATCAGCGCGCGCATCACGTGCCGCAGCCACCACAGCGCCCCGGCCGCTTTGCCCAACAAGATGCTGTCGATCTCCAGCGGGGTGGTGCGGAGCGTCTGCCAGGTTTGCTCCTCGCGCTCCCGCACGACGACCGGCGCCATCGTCAGGCTGAGCAGCAGGATCCACGCGACCACCAGCGGCACGAACAGCACGAGCAGCGTCTCGGCATAATACGCGACGATCATGCTCAGATAGCACAAGACGCCGGTCAGCAGAACGAGCAGACCGCTCGACTGCGCCGCACGCGAGGCGAAGCGCTGCCATAGCGGCTCGCGCTGGATCTCGCGGGCAAACACAGGGTTGTCGATGGCGGCCCAGTAGTTGGTCAGCCGCCGGAACAGCTTCCATGAGAACATGGCGGTGGTTCCGCGTGAGGTCGCTTTATCCATGATACACCGGCCGGACAACCAAAGCTGTAAGCGGTTAGCGGCTAGCAGTTAGCGATTAGCGAAAAACAATTCTGCATTTCTATGTTGTCATACGCGCGCAGAGAGGGAAACGCGCAGTTTTCGGGCAGAAACCTCACCCCTTAACCCCAGCCCTTTTCCCCTCTCCGTAAACGGAGAGGGGCCAGGGTGAGGTTTTGCGCTCATGATTTTCAATAACTCAATCAAAAGGGATAGAGATCGATCCCCAGCGCCTCGCCTACCGCGACCAGCAGCGGCGCAATGATCAGCGCGGGCAGGTAGTTCGCCACGCGCGGCTTCTTCAGGTCAAGCAGCATCAGCGACAGGCCGATCAGGATCAACCCGCCAACCGCCGTCATCTCGTTGACCATCGCGTCGCTCATGAAGTCGCCCGCCAAGCTGCCGAGCAGTGCCAGACCGCCCTGCACGCCGAGCACCGTCAGCACGCTGAACATCACGCCGATGCCCAGGCTCGACGCGAATGCCAGCGAGGCGAACAGGTCCAGGATGCTCTTGATCGCAAGCTGCTCAAAACCAATCGGCAGGCCCATCCCATCCTGGATCGAGCCGACAAACGTCAGCGGTCCGACGCAGAACACGAGGCTCGCCGTGACGAATCCCTGGATAAACCGGGCCCGCCCTGTGCTGGCCCGGTCTGCCGCGTCGGGCGAGCCATTGCGCTCAAAGCGAGCGTGGACCCAACCTGCGAAGTTTTCCAGCCGCCGGTCGAGGGACAGCAGTTCCCCCACGATCGCGCCCGTCACCAGCGCGATTAGAGGAATGATCACGTTGCCGGTCTCCCCGGCGTTGCTCAGGCCGACGTACGCCGTCACAAACCCCAAGCCAGTAATCACCGACTCCTGGATGCGAGCAGGCAGGCGCCCGCCAAGCATCAGCCCGAGCGCGCTGCCGAACAACACCGTGATCGCGTTGAGGATGGTCCCCCACATAGCTGGCTCCTTGTTGGGCGAGCGGAGATCGGGATTATAGCCTCGCGCCGCGCGGTGGGGGAGCCGCACCCTCGGCATTTGCGACAAAAAACGAGGCACACCCATCGGGACGCGCCTCGCATACGGTTTTGTGAGTCCGGTCTAGCCGAGGAACTGCAGAATGAACGCCTGATCGTCGGGCGTGTCGATGCGGTAGCCACCACCGTTGCCGACGCAGTTCGGGTTCAGGCCGAACGACGTCACCGCCGCGATCACGTTCGAATCGCCGTGGAACACGGGGCCGCCCGAGTCGCCGGAGCAGGTCCCGCCGCGATGCGCCTGGCCTGGGTTGTTGGTGAACAGCGCGGCGACGCCCTCGGGGATGCCCGCGGTGCCCTTCACGCCGATCAGCTTGGTCGTCGCCCGGTAGCGGACCAGGTCAGCCTGGACTTCGTTCGGGTTCGGCACCACTTCCTGCAAGCCGTAGCCGACCACGGTGAAGTTTTGCTCTTGCAGGCCGCGCTGCGTTGAGAGCTGGTCCAGCAGCCCAACCGGCGCCAGCGTGCCGTAGACGCCGACATTGACCGGCTCGCTGAGGATCACAACGCCGACATCGTGCAGATAGAAGGCCGCGTCGACATAGCTCGGGTGCGTGTGGATCTCCGCGAACGAGACGCCGCCCGAGAACGGATAGCCGTTGCCTGGACGGCCCGCGCCCACATCGGCGTCAAAATACACGCGACCGCCGGTCGCGCCGAACGTGCAGTGCCCGGCGGTGAGCATCACGGTCGGGGAGAGCAGCGTACCAGAACAGCGCCACGCCGGTGCGCCGCCCACATCAAAGACCATTAGCCCCACGTGCGGATGCGCTTCACCGTCGGGCGTGCCCCATGTGATCGCGCTAGCGGGGACGGCGATCGCCAGCGCAAAGAGCAGCGCCAGCGCCACCAAAACAACTTTCCGGTGCATAATTTCCTCCGTTGTGCAGTGAAAAACAGGATAGCCCTGGCCGCGAGGTAATATACGGCCTATAAGTAAACCAATTTTATGGTGCGAATATTACACATATTAGTG
>CBINGT010000256.1:0-5638 GCA_966250245.1 uncultured Anaerolineae bacterium | reverse complement strand
AACAGATACGCCAGCGCCTCGTTCAGCCGCAACTCCTCGAACACCACGGCGTGCGCGGCGTTGTCCGGCGCCGTTTCGGGCTGCGGCTCCGGCTGGGGATCGTGCGTCGCCTCAAGCGGATGCACGTCGGGGTCTGGCTGGGGCGTGTGCTCGTTCATCGGATGTCCGTCAGGCGGGCTTGCGCGCTTTCAGCGCAAGATTGACCGTGCTGCGACCGGGCGGCTCGTCCAGCTTGTTCGGGCGGTCGAAGAAGTTGAGCACCGCGACGCCCAGATTGATCGGGTTAAGCAGGCTCCCGTCGTTGCGGTCGAAGGTGGTCCGGTCCGCCGCGTCGGCCAGCTTGCGCGGCATCAAGCCCGATTCGAGCAACGGTTTGCCAAGCCCGTAGACCAGATTGTGAATGAACGGGAAGCTGTAGTGCGTGAACGCGCGCTCGACCTCGACCTCAAAGCCCGCCTGCTCGACCGCCGCGCGAAGCTGCTCTCGTGTGTAGAGCCGTGTGTGGTTCGCCCAAATGCCTGCCAGCGGACCGCGCCGGATCTTGGTGTGGAACAGCGTTTCCAGCGTCTTGTTGATCGGGTCCCACAAGAACGGATAGTTCGCATTCGGCACGGTGATCGCCACCGCCCCGCCCGGCTTCAGCACGCGCAACACCTCGCGCAGTCCGGCGACGTCGTCCTCGATGTGCTCGAGAATCTCGGACAGGATCACACCGTCGAACCAGTTGTCCGGAAACGGCAGCGCGTAGATGCTGCCGCGCGTCAGCGTGATCCCTGGCAGGTGTCCGACGTTGCGCTGCGCCTTGCGGATGATGTCGGCGTCCAGTTCCAGCCCCACCAGCTCACACTGGCTGACGTGCCGGTACATATTCAGGTAGAAGCCGCGCCCGCACGCGCAGTCGAGGATGCGCGCGTCATCATACGGTGGGATCCACTCGAATATCGTCTGCACCCGCTTCTTGAAAGCCATATCGGCCTCGTTGCGGGTCATGTAGGCAATCGTCTTCGGGTCTACCATCGCGTGTGCTCTCTTGCTGCGCGTTTATCGCGCCGGGCGGCAG
Source organism: uncultured Anaerolineae bacterium (assembly GCA_966250245.1). GTDB lineage: Bacteria > Chloroflexota > Anaerolineae > Aggregatilineales > Aggregatilineaceae > DYGX01. The sequence goes on along the minus strand of CBINGT010000256.1, from coordinate 4,578 downwards.
GCAGCGCGGCGCAGGTGCTTTTCATAACGATCGACCGTCTCTTGCAGGTTAAAGAGCCGCTCGATCTCGGCGCGCGGCTTGACGAGCTCATCCCGCCGCGCCAGCACGTCGATCACCGCTTCCCCGATCGCCCGCCAGTTGCCGCGCGGGACGATCCGCCCCATCCCGCTCACCGTCACCGGAACGCGCCCGCCCGGCGTGTCGGTCATCACAACCGGCGTGCCGCACAACATGGCCTCGACCTGCACCAGCGCGAAACACTCTGTGTCGCTCGGAAGCACCAGCACGTCGCACGCCGCGTAAAAGTTCGCCATCGCCTGCATGCTGGTCAGCGGGCCGAGGAAGATCAACTGCTCCTCGTAACGCTGGACCAACGCCTGCGACCGCTCCCATGTGTCCTCGTAGCGGATATCATACTCCCCGGCGAACACGACGCGCGCGTCGGGATGCACCTGGTTGATGACTTCGAGCGCGCGGATCAGCAGGTCCGGCCGCTTCTCCTGCACAAACCGTCCCGCGTAGCCGATCAGCGGACCGCCGTTCGTCTGCCAGCGCTCGCGTAGCTCGGCGACACGCTCCGGCTGCGGGTCCGGTACCTCAATCGGCGGGTAGATCACCGAGACGCGGTCGCGGAACGGCTTGAGATAATAACTATGGTCCGCGTAATCATGACTATACGCAATCAGCCGCGCCGCGCGCCGCGCCATAAACGCGTAATTCTGGTACGTAAACCAGCGCACAAAGCGGTTGAACAGCCCCGGCGGCAGAATCAGGTCACCGTGATGGGTCGCGATCAGCCGCTTGCCCGCCAGCCGCGTGAGAACCGCCATCAGCGCGGTTTCGAGCATCGGCGTGTGGAGCCACACGACGTCATGCTGACGGATCAATCCCCACGCCGCCCAGGGATACGCGGGCATAATCATCCCCCGGCTGACGCGCAGCGGCGCCCACAGGCGCACCAGCCGCACGCCGTTGATCGTCTCGTCACGCGGCAGGTCGATCATGTGGCGCGCGGTCAGGATGGTGACTTCGTGCCCGCGCGTAACCAACTGCTCTGCCACGCGCTGCACGTGGATCGGCACGCCGGTGCGGTGCGGCAGGTAATACTGAAGCGCGACCAGGATTTTCAGCGGCTTGTCGTCGGGAATCTGGTCAGGTTTGAAAAAGCTCATGCTCACTCAATCTACGATGCTGGCGCGATCAGCCCAGCGGCGCGTCAACTTCCGGTACGGCGGGCGTCTCCCGGCGGGCCGCAAGCGCCCGCGCGGCGCGCGTCACGTCGCCCAGGCTGACGTTTTCCGCCCACAGGCCAATCAGCCCCATCAGGATATACGTCGCCAGGTTGATGACGTTCGGGGGCAGCTGGCGAAGCTTCTGCGCCAGGTTGACGACGTGAAGCAGCAGCGCAAACGCCACCGCGGGCGCGTCCGTCGCATTCTCGACCAGCCCCGCGCCCGCCAGCCCGAACACCACCGCCGCCTCGAACGGCCCCAGGTTGCCCGGCACGGCAGGCACGGCGATTGCGAACGACGCCAGCGCGACCATCGCCATCGACGCGGCCCAGGTCGGCGCGTCGAAGAATGCGAACAGCAGCGCGTATCCCGCGATCACCGACATCGCCCAGGCGGCGGCCGTCCACCCGGCGGCGAGCAGCGCCAGTCGCGGCGAGCCGAGCGGGACCAGCCCTGCCAGCACTTCGTCCAGCCAGTCGTGGACCTTTTCGCGGCGCAGCAGCGGAACCGCGCGCCCCAGGCCGTCCAGCAACCGGTGCGCCCACGCCGGCCGGCGCGCGAACACCGCCAGCACGATCACACCGACGACCGCGCCCACGCCCAGCGCCGCACCCATCAGCCCGATCTCCAGGCCGACCGGCAGCGCCAGCAGCGTCAGCCCGATCAGCGCGAAGACGGCCAGCGTGTCCAGCAGGCGCTCGACCACGATCGTGCTCAGCGACGTCAGCACCGGGACCGGCGGCTCAGCCCGCGCGGCCAGCACCGCCCGCGCCAGCTCCCCCACCCGCAGCGGCAGCACGCCGTTGATGAAATAACTGACGTTCAGGATGTGGAAGCTGCGCGCCAGCGGCAGGCGCCCGTTCAGCAGAACCCGCCAGCGCACGCCGCGCAGCCACAGCCCGGCCACCGACAGCGCCACACACGGCACAACCGCCCAGTAGCGCGCGTGCAACAACTCGTCGCGCACGCCCGTCAGGTCGCGACGAAGCAGCAGCGCAAGCGCGACAACGCTTATCACCACGCCGAGGATGATGCTGGACCAGCGCTTTTTCATGCGGAAGGATTCTGCTCACACGATGGCACGGCGCGTCATTATAGCGGTAAACAGGTGGCGTGCCATTCTCAATATACACTCGCCGCCGCCGGAATCCCCACGCCGCACAGTAGGGCAAGCGTCGATTTTGCACGTCCGGCGCGGCGCAAGAGCGTCATGTAGTACTGCAGAACTAGGCGTATGATAGACATAAGTCGATTGTTACCGCTACGGAGAGGCAAAACATGTTTCGCAAACGCAGATCGAGCACCGCATACCGGGTCATCCTGGTGGCGCTGGTGATCGCGTTGGGAGTCAGCCTGATGCCAAGCCGCGAGGCGCGGGCCGCCGGGGGGACCACCGCGCTGGTTACCTGCTCGTCGGATGACGTGAAAACCGCTCCTGACATTTACGCGCAAACCATCGCCACCTACTACCAGAACCAGACCGTCACCGTCACGGGCGAGCGCACCGCCGACGGCATCTGGGCGCGCGTCGTCCTGCCGGACGGGCGGCTCGGCTGGATGAAGGTCGTCTGCGTCGCCGGGACGCCCGAACAACCCGCGCCGCCGTCCGTCCCGACCGGTCACACCGTCCGCATCAACACCGGCGCGCTGAACGTCCGCACCGGGCCGGGCTGGTGGTATCCGATCATCACCAGGTTCTTCCGTGGCACGATCCTGCCCCTCGGCCAGTTCCGGAACGCCGACGCCTCGTGGGTGCAGGTCATCATTCCAAGCGGGCAAACCGGCTGGGTCAACGCCAGCTACGTGATCTCCAGCGTCCCGATCAGCAGCCTGCCGGTGTTCGGAGCGCCCACCCCGACGACGGTCTTCGTCGGCCCTGGCGCGACGATCTTCAGCGGACCGAGTTGGTTCCACGCCGTGATAACCACCTACCCGCACGGCACGACGCTGACGCTCGGCTCGTTCCGCACCGCCGATAACCAATGGGTGCAGGTCGTCCTGCCGGATGGGCGGACCGGCTGGGTCGCCACCAGCTACGCCCTGACGGACTTCCCGATCCACACGCTGCCGATTTTCGGCGGGACGACTCCGCCGCCGACGCAGCCGCCCGCAGTTCGCACGCATGTCGTCCAGGCGGGCGAGAACCTGTACCGCATCGGCCTGCGCTATGGCGTCAGTTGGCCGAAGATCGCCGCCGCGAACGGGATCCCGGTCCCCTACCGGATCTTCGTCGGGCAGGTGTTGATCATCCCCTAGTCCATGCCGGGACGCGGCGCTTCATACACTTGACGAGGTGCCGCGTCCCTCGTATAATAACGGGCAGTTCGCGGGTATAGTTCAGTGGTAGAACGTCACCTTCCCAAGGTGAATGTCAGGGGTTCGAATCCCCTTACCCGCTCCTGACAGGCATTCCAGACACGCGGAATGCCTTTTTGTTGCCCGGCTCGCGCCGCGCTGCCGAGCCGCTTCAAGGAGCTGCTCGTGTCGCTGAACGCCCCGCATCAGCCCCCGGCCCTGGAAATCGTCTGCGACGGGGTGCCCGGCCGCCTGAACGAAGACGCCTGGCTGGTGATGCAGTCCGGCCACCTGGGCGAGCGCGTGCTGATCGCCGCCATCGACGGAGCGACCACGCGCCTGACTCCCCCGCTGCTCCAACGCTATCTCAACACGCTGCCCCAGAAGCTGACGCCCGCCGCCTACGCCGCGCGCGTCGTGCGGGATTCACTCGCCCGGCTGATTGCAGAAGGAACCATCACCGACCTGCGCGCGCTGCTGCTCGAAGCCAATGCTGCCCTCGGCCGCGCGCTGATCGAGCGGTTCGGCGCGCTGGAACTGGAGCGGATGGGCTTCCCTGAGGAGATTTACAACACGCTCAGTCACGATCCGCGCCTGGTGCGGCTGGCGCTGCCCGCGTGCGTCGTCACGCTAGCGGAGTACGATCCGGTGTCCAACGATCTGCGCTGGGCGCACGCCGGAGACACTGCGCTGATTGTGCTCTATGAGGACGGCCGCTTCGAGATCCCGACCGCCGCGAATCTGGTCGAGTTTGACAGCGCGCTCAGCCGCACCGCGCTCAAGTTGCGCAGCGAGCACCCGGACCTGCCCTTCCGCGCGCTGACCGAGCAGCCGGAAGTCCGCAAGTTGAACCTCAATAATGGCCTGCGCCACAACTACGTGGACAAGCACGGCCTGCCCCAGCCGGGACAGGGTGTCGGCGTGCTGGACGGGCTGCCGGAACTCCGCTACTTCGTGCAGACGGGAACGCTCTCGCTGGACCGGGCCGTCTTCGCGGGCGTGCTGACCGATGGCCTCCTGTGGCCGCCAAGCGCGGACGAGGTTTTCGCGG
>CBINGT010000255.1:0-5647 GCA_966250245.1 uncultured Anaerolineae bacterium | reverse complement strand
TCGCGCCAAGCGCCAACCCTGCCGCGCGCTGCACGGACGGATCCGCGTCGCCGAGCATCGGCTCCAGGTCGCGCAGCGCCTCGCTGTCGCCGAGCGCGCCCAGGCCCACGCACGCAAGCTGGCGGATATGCGGGTCTGTGCTGCGGAGCGCCTGCCGCAGAATGAACAACACGTTCCGGTCCCGCGAGGCGACCAGCGCCGCCAATGCGCGCTCCCGCAGCGGCGGATACTGCTCCGGCGCGGCGAGCGCCGCCGCCAGCCGCTTGAACAGGTCCCCACGCCACGGGGCGTCGGGCGGCGCGTCCGGCATCCAGCGCACGAGGTCGAAGAGATTGCTGTAGAGCAGGTCCGGCGCGTTGCTAAGCTGCCGGTACACGATCGGGACCATGTTCAACTCGGCCGCGGCGAAAGCGAACGCGTCTGACCACGCAGGATCGGTTGCGTGCTGCGCGGCGCCTTCGGCCCTCAGACTGATGAGCACTTCCCCGGCCAGATAAGCGGCGATCTGCGGGTGCGTGAAGCAATATCGCCCGCCGGGAAGGCGCTGCGCCAGCCCATCCTTCACCAGCCCATCGAGCACGGCGTCCGCAGCAAAGGCAGGCTTGCCGCCCTCGCCGGTCAGCGCTTCGGCGGCCTGTTCCACGGTGAGCGTGCCGCCGCACTCCAACGCGCGAGCTGCCAGCGTGGGCAGCGCCGCGCGATGGTTCGCGGTGGACAGCCGCCGCGTAATAAAGGCGTCGTACCACCCCGGGCGGCCGGGCTTGCGGGCGTCACCGTGCAGCGCCGCCAGTATCTTGAGCGTCACGTCGAGCGGCGTGCGTCCCCGGTTGTCGATGGTCAGCCGCCGCACGGTCTGATCATCGAGCGCCGCGCCGCGCTGTTCCCGCCAGACACTTGTCCACCGCTCGACCAGCGTGTCGAAGTCACTGTCCTGCCACGGGCGCAGGAAGGTCGGCGTGAAACCAATTGATTCGAGTGGCGCGTAGCCGGTCGGCGGACCGGTGATCACCATCAGGTTCCGCCCGTACACTTCGCGCAGCGCGCGCAGCCAGTGGAAATACTGGTCGCGCTCGGCGGGGGAAAGCTCGTCGTAGCCGTCGAGCAGCACCAGCGCGTTCCCGGCGTCCAGCGCCTTGTAGATCACGGTGCCCACCACCGGAGCGACCACCGCGCTAACCCGCCGCTGCATGGCTTCGACCAGCGGCTCGGCGGGGTCGGCGCCGTTCTTGCCGAACTTGCCCGGCATCAGGTCAAGATCGCGCAGGTGGACCAACACCGGCAGCAGCCCCGCGATCGCCAGAGGGGGTAGGCGCTCCTCGTCTTCTTCGGCTTGTGGCGCGTCTTGTGCCGGGCGTTGCTTGTGGACGTCAAGCAGCTTGTCGAGCGCGCGCGCCTGGATCCGCTCCCGCTCGCGGACGCGTTCGGCGCGCTCCTGGTCCGACAGGTAGCGTTCTTCCTCGAAGATCGCCTGCTCAGACAGGTCGTGCAGCGACTCGATTTCGAGTTCGCCCAACGCCAGCAGCGCCAGCGCGGCGAGCGTGGTGCTTTTACCAGCACCGCTTAGGCCAAGGATCGCGATCTGCCGGTCTCCCGCGCCGAGATCGGTCAGCGGGAAGGTTTCGATGTTGTATGGCGCGTAGCACTGCGGCAGGTCGTGGAACATCGGGATCACGTCGAAGACGCTGGTCGCAACGCCCGTTTCGGTTGGCGTGACGGGTTGCGGACCCGGCAGCAGGCGCGGTTCTACCAGGATGTCGGTCAGCCGGGCCATTCCCCCCGCCAGGTGTGCCTTCTGTGCCAGCCGGGCGACCTCGCGCGCATAGCGGGCGTCCGCGCTGCGCCCCAGGAAGCGCCGCGTGCCTTCAAGCTGCGAGCGGGTCGAGGCGCGCATGCGGCCGATCCACGACCGGCCCATCCACGCCGCGCCGATCAGCGCCGCAACTACCAGAATCCCCAGCGCAAAAGACAGCGGTTCGAGGTTCATAGCTGCACCCTTTTCAGTGCGTAATCAAAATGCGTCCGCAGTTGGTGCAGAACACGATCTCCTGCCCACGGCGGACGCGTTGCGCCACCACTTCAGTCTGGCTAACGCCACAATGCTTGCAGCGATCGCCTTCCATAATGGCGACCGGGCGCCCCTGCTTAGCGCGCCACATCTCATCATACAGCACCATCGCTTCGGCGTCCGTTCCCGCGACAAGCTTCTCGCGCTGCGCCTTGAGCTGGCGGATCTCGGTGCGGATCTGCTGGCGCTCCTCGAGCAGGGCGCCGAGTTCCGAGGCGCGCGCCGCTTCGACTTCGGCCAATGTCGCGGAGGCGGCTTCAAGCTGCGCCTTGAGGTCGTCCACGACCATCATCGTTTCGAGCAGCGTGGTTTCAAGCTCGCTCTGTCGCCGGGTGAGTTCCTCGATCTTGTGTTCGATATCCTGCAACTCTTTCGGGTTGCTGATGGCGCCGCTGTAGAGCTGGGACGAAAATTGCTTGCGTTGGGTAGCGATAGTTTGCAATTCTAGATTGAGGTCGTTGGCGCGCGCCTCTTCGGGGCGGAGCCGCTTCTCAATGGCTTTCTTGGCCTGTAACGCCTGCTGGATCGCTTCGTCGCTGGCGAGCTCGGCATCGATCGCTTTGGCGCGCTGACGGTGGGCGTGCAGCTTCAGGTCGACACTTTGGATGCGATACAGCGTGTGGGACGGGTTCATGGCTCCCTCATCTGACTGGCGCGGCCCGCAGGTCGATGTAAAATGAACCTTCGATTAACGTGGATTAAGGTGTAAACCGGCATGGCGCATTATACTACACGCCAGATTCGCGCAACAACCGGTTTCCGACTGGGCCTGCGCCGCCTGCTACACTGAACGAGGACGTTCCCATGCAGACGCTCCGCTCCGTCGATATCTCCGCGGCCGAATGGCGTTGGGTGATCCTGATCAGTGGTATCCTCGTGACGCTGACGCTGCTCCCCTACGCCTGGGCTCTGGCGAGCAATCACGCTGAGGACGACTGGCAGTTCATGGGGATGCTCGCCAATCCGAAAGACGGGGCGACGTATCTCTCCAAGATCGAGCAAGGGCGCAACGGCGCCTGGCTGTTCGAGCTACGTCACACGCCCGAGAGGCACAACCCCGCCGGGTTCCACGTCTTTTACCTGATGCTGGGGCACGCCGCCCGCCTGACCGGCCTGTCGAGCGTGCTGGTGTTCCACCTGGCGCGCGTGGCGACCAGCCTGTTCATGTACATCGCGCTGTACCAGCTTGGCGCGACGGTCTGGGTGAGGCTACGCCCGCGACGCCTGTTCTTCATCCTGATCGCGTTCGGGTCGGGGTTGGGCTGGCTGTTGCTGCTGATCGACCCCGACCAGCTTGCGATCGACCTCAACACGCCTGAAGCCTTCCCGTTCTTCTCGTCGTTCGCCAACCCGCACTTTCCGCTGGCGATCGCGTGTCTGGCGCTGATTACCTCGACTTTTCTTGAGGCGTTCCGGCGCGGTTTCACAGCGGAGCCGACCGCCGACAACGGCGGCCTGCAGGTGATGGTGCTGTCGATGGTGCTGGCGCTGATCCAGCCGTTCGCGCTGGTGCCGATCGGGGCTGCGCTGGTGGCGTATCTGCTGGTGCGCGCCTACCTGACGCGTCGCATCCCCTCACATGAGCTCCGCTGGTCGTCGATGCTGTGGCTTCCGGCCGTGCCGTTCGCGGTGTACTACGGCGCGGTGTTTCGCTTCAACGACGTGATGGCGGCGTTCAACGAGCAGAACCTGACGCCGTCTCCCGCGCCGCACCTCTACATCTTCGGCTATGGGATGCTATTGATTGTGGCGCTGCCGGGGCTGGTTCGGGCGGTGCGCCGTTTTGAGCGCGATGGCGACCAGTTCATGCTGTTGTGGTTCGTGCTCAATGTGTTGCTGCTCTACGCGCCGTTCAATCTGCAGCGTCGGCTGTCGGTCGGGCTGATTATCCCGCTGGTGTTTTTCGCGGTGCGCTCGCTTGAAGATTTCTGGTTTTTCAAAGTGCCGAAACGCTGGCGCACGCCCGCATTCGTGACCTTGCTGGTGCTCTTACTGCCGACGAACCTGCTCAACCTCGCGATCCCGTTGTTTGGCGTGAGCGCCAGCCCTGAAAGCGGCCTGGAGAACGGGCTGCTGGTCGAGTCGGATTACGCCGACGCGTTCCACTGGCTGGAACAGCGCGGCGACCGGGACGCCGTCGCGCTGGCTGCGCCCACGATCAGCGCCTGGATCCCGGCGTACACCCCGGCGCGCGTCGTGTACGGGCACGAGTATGAGACTGTGCCCGCCGGCGAGCGCTTGCGGCAGGTGAAAGCGTGGTATCGCGGCGAGGACTGCGCCACGCTGGTCAGCGATGCCGTGCCGTTCTACGTCCGCTATATCTTCTGGGGTCCGCAGGAGCAGGCGCTCGCGGGCGAGCAGGGGAATGCTTCGCCCTGCGTGGACACCCTTCCGGCGAGCACGTTGCGGGAAACGTTTGGGGATGTCACCGTCTACATTCGCCCCTGAACCGGCCGGGCGCTGGTTTGGGGTGGCGCTGGCGGTGACGCTGGGCGTGCTTCTGGCGCTGACCGGCTTCGACCCCGATGGCTTGCCCTTCCAGCCGGGCGCTCTCTTTTCCGACGCGGCGACCAGTCACTGGCCGTCCGCGCTGTTTTTGCGCCGCTCCGTGCTTGAGGATGGCGCGTTTCCTCTCTGGTGTCCCCTGCTGATGGGCGGGCAGCCCTTCGCCGCGAATCCGCTCAACAAAGTCTGGTATCCGCCGCAGTGGCTGGTGCTGGCGCTTCCCCCGGCGCTGCATCTCAACACGCTCGCCGTGCTGCATCTGGCGTTGGCGGGCGTGGGCGCGTGGACGTGGGGCAGGGCGACCGGCCTGCGCGCGGGGTGCGCTGCGTTGTTTGGGCTGGCATATCCGCTTGCGCCCCGGCTGGTGGCGGCGCTTGGCGCGGGGCACCTCGATTTGCTGTACGCGGCGGCGTGGTTTCCCTGGGTGCTGTGGGGTGTGTGGCGCTGTGTTCGCCGGGATGCGAGCGCGCGGGACGCGATTGCGTTGGGGCTGGCGGCGGCGCTGTGCTTTCTGGCCGACGTGCGCCTGAGCGCCTACGTCTTTGTAACGGCGGCGGCGTACGCGGCTTGGCTGGCGGTTACGCGCGGTCTGCTGCGGGAACGACGCGAGGCGTTCCACCTGGGTTTGCGCCTGATTGGGAGCGCCCTGATCGCAATCGGACTGAGCGCGCCGCAGTGGGGCCCGCTGGTGTTGCTGCGCGGTGAGCTTTCGCGGGGCGATCTCTCGCTGGCGGATGCGGCGTTCGGCGCGATCGAACCGGCGGGGTGGGTTGGACTGGCGCTCGGACAGCACGGCGGCGGGCCGGAGACGATGGTCTACGTGGGCGTGAGCGTGCTGGCGCTGGCGGGCCTGGCGGTCGTCGCGCACCCCCGGAAGCTGGCGCTCTGGGCCATCGTGGTGCTGCTGGCGGCGCTCTACGCGATGGGCGACCAATCCCCGCTGTGGCTGGCGCTTAACCGGCTGATTCCGCCGCTGCGCTGGTGGCGCGTCCCGTCGCGAACGTGGCTGGTCGCCGCGCTGATCCTGCCCTATCTCGCCGCGCGGGGGGCGCAGGCGGTCGCACAGCGAGCGCTCGG
>CBINGT010000254.1:0-5659 GCA_966250245.1 uncultured Anaerolineae bacterium | reverse complement strand
GTGGGAGCCGGTTTGCCTGCGCCAGGCGTTTCGCTGGTGGGGCGCGGCGCCTCCGGCGGGCGGCGGAACTGCTGGTAGGGATCCGCCCCGGCTTCCGGCGCGGGCGAGGGTGGCTTGATCTCCGGTGGCGGCGGAACCGGCGTCACGGCCGGTGGTTTGATCTCGGCGGGCGGTGGGACGGGCGGCTCCGGCGGGGGTGGCACAGGGCGCTCGATCACCTGCGACGAGGGTTGCACCGACGGGATGCCGCGCGCAGGCGTCACACGCTGGTGCAGCGGGATTTCTTCTATGGTCAGCGTGTCGCTGGCGGGCCGCGCGGGCGCGGGCGGCGTCTCCGGCGCCTGAGCGGCGGGTTCTTCGGGCGGCGCGTCGATCGCTACCGGCTCTTGCGGCTGCGTGTCGGCAGTCGGATCGACGGGCGGCTCGTCGGACGCCAGATCGCGCACGAACGATGGCTCGGCGGGCGGGGGCGGCGGAGCAGGCGGGCCGGACGGCGCGACAGCAGCGGGCGCATCACCTTCGGCGGGGTGGCGCGCGGCGTAGGCGGCGGCTCGCTCGGCGGCGGACATTCGCTCGCGGATCATAGCACGGGCGCGCGCTTCGTCGTCCATGCGCCGGCCGAGCGCATCGACCTGGCGGCGAAGCTGGCGCAGGCTGGCGGTGACGATTTCCGCCAGGGTTTTGCGCCCCCGAAGCCGGTCGCGCAATCCGCCGATCAGGCCGCGCGGCGTGTACGTGATCGTCCACTGGACGCTCGTGCCATCCGGGCCGGATTGGAGCCGCAGACGCCCCATGTAGTTACGGTAGGGGCCGCCTTCGACGCGCTGGTACTCGTACCCCATCCCCTCGACCCACGACGTGATTTCCTCGATTACGTCTTTGCCGCTGGTCAGCGTGCAGCGCCGCCGCACGCCAGTGCCGCGCTGCTGCGTGGTCAGCACCGACACGCTGGTTACTCCGGCGTGCCACTGGGCGAGCTGGTTCTGGTCCGAGATAACCTGCCAGACGACTTCCGGGGGAGCGTCGATGAGAATGCGCTGGTCGATCAGCGGCACAGCAAACCGTCCATTCTGCTTGCCAAAAATACGTTATCCCGCGCCGCGAGCGTGCCGGGGCGCGGGGCAGCTTCATCTTAGCGTATCGCGCCGCGCCGATCCAGTTTGAGCGATCGCGGGCGGATTGCGGGTGATTTTGCCGCCACTGGCATGACTTCGCAAGTAGGCGGCGTCTCGGCAGCGGGGCGGGAGTGTGCTACACTACGCGGCGTTCCCTGAATGCACTTAGGCGAGACGGTGATGCCCGCTCCTGCTCCCTCTCTCATCTTCAGCTTCATTCTGGCAACGCTGTACGGCGCGGTGTTTCACCTGGTCAGTGGGGGAGACGCGCGGCGGCTGGCGCTCTTTCTGCTGGTGGCGTGGCTTGGCTTCGGGCTGGGGCACGCGCTGGGCGACCTGCTCGACCTCACGCTGCTGGACATCGGCCCGCTGCACATGCTCCCCGCAACGGTCGGCGCGTGGCTGGCGCTGGTCGTCGCTCGCCTGCTGACACGCCAGCCGCGCCGGTCTTCGCGTGGCGGCGGGCGCTAGAAGTGGCATTCGGGCTATGATTCGTTAACTTCTAACTATGCAGGTGATCGATTTTTCCCAGGCAAGGGGGAACCCGTATGGCCAAGCGTGACCAACCACTTCCTGATGTCAATTACCGTCGGGGTGAAAATGAGTTACCCGACGTCAATTTCGACCGTGAGCGGCGACTGCCCGACGCCAACTACGAGGCGGAGCAGCGGGGCGGCCGGAAGTGGTATTTCTGGGCGCTGGTCGGCCTGGGCGTGCTGGTCGGCGTTTTTCTGATCGCGCTGATTGTGGCGATCCTGATCGCGCTGCTGGCCGATCCTCAGGACGCGGCAAACTGGCTCGGCCTGATCCGCGACGTGTTCATCATCGTTCTGGCGCTGGAAGGCATGTTGATGGGCGTCGCGCTGATCGTGCTGGTCATCCAGCTTGCCGCGCTGGTGAATCTGCTGCAAAACGAGATCACGCCGATTATCGACAACGCAAGCGAGACGGTCACCACCGTACGCGGGACGGCGCAGTTCATGAGTCAGAATCTGGTGCAGCCGACGGTTCGCCTGCTGGCGGTGACGACCACGGTCGGCGCGCTGCTGAGGGAGCTGTTCGGCGTGCGGCGCGCGGTGCGCCGGAAGAAAGACTAGCGAGGAAGGCGACGTATGGCGAGAGACAATGACGGCGATACGCGCACGTTTATCGGCGGGCTGCTGCTCGGTCTGTTGCTGAGCGCTCCGATAGCGGCGTGGTTTAGCCCGTACAGCGGCCATAGCCTGCGCCAGGAGATTCGCCAGCGCGGGCAGATCGTGGTGCGCCGCGCGGGTCAGACGGCCCAGAAGGTCGGGCAGATCCCGGCGAAGATCGGCGAGGGCGTCGGCCAGATTGGCGGGCAGATCACCGGGCAGGTGGGGCAGATCCAGGAGAAGGTGCTCGGGCGGGACTCGATCGACGAGGCGCTCGAAGAAGGCCGGATGATCGCGGCGCAGCGGCGCGGCACGACGCCGATGTAGCGCCACCGGCGGCAACAAACAGCAAAGAACAGCGAAATACAGCGGAAAAGCAGCTAAGAGCAGCGGGAACCGGACAACGGTCTGCTGCGCTTAGCTGCTTTTTGTGCGCCAGTGTTGCTCTACCGCGACTGCCTTAAGCGCGGGCCAGTTCCGCGAGGTGGATGGCGTGCGGCAGATGCTCCAACAGATCGCCCGCAACCGTTGCGGCGGTGGTCGTAGCGAGCGCGGCGGCGCGCTCCCCGGCTGCGCCGTGCAGCCAGACCGCGCACAGCGCCGCGTCGAACGGCTCCACCCCCTGGCCGATCAGTCCGGCGATCATGCCGCTAAGCACGTCGCCCGTCCCCGCGCGGGCCAGCGCCGCGGACGCGAACGGCGATACGGCGAGGCGGCCATCCGGCGCGGCGATCGCGGTGAACGCGCCCTTCAGCACCACGATCGCGTTCCACTCGGCGGCTTTCTCACGAGCCAGATCAAGCCGGTTCGCCTGCACCTCGTCGGTTTCCAGCCCGGTCAGCCGCCCGAACTCGCCGGGGTGGGGCGTCAGGACGCTGTTCGGCGGCAGCAGCGTGGGCCAGTCTTCGATCTCGGCGAGCAGGTTCAAGCCGTCGGCGTCGATCACAACTGGCGGCAGCGGCGTGCTCTTTTCCTCCGCTTCGTCTTCCTGGTCGACAATGCGGCTGAAACCGATCGTGCGTGCGGGGCGGCGCTCCTCGGTGGGGCTTAACAGTTCCCGCAAGAACTCGCCGGTCGTTTCCTCGCGTCCAAAGCCCGGACCGAGCAGCAGCGCTGAGTATCCATCCAGCTCGGGCCGCAGCACCTTGACCGCCGCCTCGTTCAGCACGCCGAGGTCGTGCGGCAGCAGGAGCCACGTCGCTTCGGGCAGCAGGCTCGCCAGGATCGGCATGATGACCTGCGGCGCGGCCACTGTCACCAGCCCGGCGCCAGAGCGGTACGCGCCCGCAGCGGCGAGGTACGCGGCGCCAGTGTAGTTCAGGCTCCCCGCGACGATCATGGTTTTGCCGAACGTGCCCTTGTGGCTGTTACGCGGGCGCTGCGGCAGGCGCGCGCCGACCTCGTGCGCGTCGATCAGCAGGGGCGCGCGCGCACGCTCCGGCAGGTCGGCGGGCATACCGATGTCCGCGACGTGCAGCAGCCCCACCGCTTCCGCGCCGGGGAACGTTAGCAGCCCTGGCTTGGCCGCACCGAAGGTAACGGTTTCGTCCGCAAACAGCGCCGCTTTGTCGAGCTCGCCGGTGTCTGGGTTTAGGCCGGTCGGCAGGTCGACGGCGATCACGGTGACCGGGCGCTCCGAGGCGCTGTTGGGATACGCTGCGGCGGGCGTGGTCAGCGGGGAAGGGGACGCAGGCTTGCGCCGGGCCTCGAGCGTGCGGTTAGCGGCGTTCAGCAGGCGCACGACATCGCCTTCCAGCGGCAGGCGGACGCTTGCCCCGAAAAGGGCGTCGATCACGACATCCGCTTCGGCGATCAGCTTCTTCAGCGTGCGGAAGCTACTATTTGCATCCGTCTCGGCGGAGATGATGTTCACTCCCGCTTTCTCTGCCGCCGCGTAGACTGGATCCTTCTTGGCGTCGCGCGGCTTGAGCAGCAGGGCGTTGACGGTCGATTCGGGGAACTCTTCGCGCAGGACGCGCCCGGCGACCAATCCGTCGCCGCCATTGTTGCCCGGCCCGACCAGGATCACAACGCGCGGCGCGTCCAGCCCGGCGAGCAGGGTTTTGGCGCGCATGGCGACGGCACGCCCGGCCATTTCCATCATGTCGGCGTAGGAGTGTCCGCCCTTGTCGGTGGCTTTCTCAAGGGCACGCATTTCGTCGGTTGTGACGATTTTCGGCATGTATCTCTCACCTCGTCGTAGAGTCGGCAAAGAGCGCAATCACAGTGCTGCGAATGTTTGGCAGACGCACCGGAAGCTTCTCCCAGTGGTCGCCGTAGTCAGCAGAGAACCACAGATCCCCGCCACGCAGTCCGGCGTAGATGTGCCCCGGCGCGTGCGGATCGGTGAGCAGGCCGTAGGGCATGTCCGGCAGCGGATCGGGCAGCCCGCCGCCGAGTTTTTCCCACTGGCCGCCGCGCGAGCGGTAGATATGCGCTTCGGCGCGGCCGGTGGTGTGCGCATGGCGCGGACTGGGCGAGACCGAGACGTACCACAGATCGGGCTGCTCTATGTCTGCGGCGACGGCCCAGCCGTAATGACGGTCCAGACCGCTCCCGGCGTGATGCCACGTCCGCCCGCCGTCGCGGCTGAATGCGGCGCCTGTGTCCGTCCCGCCGCCCTCGTAAACCCAATCGCCGTTTGTGGCGTGGAAGGTCAGCGTGTGGCAGTCGCGGATCGAGCCGGGCAGGTGGTCGGTCCACGTTTGTCCGCCGTCGAACGAGGCGACAGTCGCGCCTAATTCGATTCCGGCGATGATCGTGTCTGGATCGGTCGGCGACAGGGCGAGCGCCTGCACGTAGGCCGTGCCGGGCGGCTCGGCGGGCGAATACCACCCATCGCGCGAGGGGATCGCGCGGAACGTTTCCAGTTCGTCCCACGTTTCGCCGTAGTCGCGGGAGATCATCACGTGCGGCGGTTTTGTCCCGGCGAGGATCAGCCCAGGTGTGGCGCGGCTGGCGGCGATCGATTTGACGGTCTGTCCTTCCAGCGCGAACGGTGCCCACGTCACGCCGCGATCGGTCGAGCGCCACAGGCCGCGATCTTGCGTCCCGGCGTAGAGCACGTCGGGCTGGTGCGGATCGATCGCAAGCGAGCGGAAGTCGACGTCCGGCAAGAGCGACGTGACGGTCCACGTGCCGTCCGCTCTGCGCTCGGCGCGGGCAATCCCGCCGCCGGTGGTCGCCAGAAATGCGAGTGCGTTCATGGGCGAGTTCTCCACTAGTCCCACCAGAATATAGCAAGACCGCCACGGATCGGGTGGTTTCCGAGAAAATAGGGAGAACCTGTTGAGCAGGCTAGAAGATATTCCGCAACGCTGCAATCCAAATAGCCGCCACGATCGACAGCGTAAGTTTCTGGTGTCGAAGGACAGCTAACAACGCGCCGCTCCAGGCATGAAGCAAAACGTA